>JBNMHH010000004.1:0-31990 GCA_050872665.1 Helicobacteraceae bacterium | reverse complement strand
GTTTTAATCCCGCTGTATCCGTTATAAAGTGTTGTATTCATTGTTGCGCCTCCATTATTTTAAATAAAATTCTAATGCGTCTTCTAACGGCACGATAAGTTCGCCCAAACGCAAATGCGCCTTGCCATTATCAAAAATCACGCTTTGCACTTCGCCCCGTCCGATTCGCGCCAAATTAAAAGTGCCATCGGGCTTGTAATTATATTGCGCGATGATATTATACGCGCCACTTGGGAGATTCGCGCCGTTGTTATCTTTGGAATCAAAGCTAAAAGGCAAATATCCGCTTAAGCCATTATAATCGCTAATGTCAATCTCACGCACGATTTCTTTTGCCTCATTCATAATAATTAGCTTTGGTGCGCCTTTGGTAGCGTCAATAGGCTCATCGAAATACAGCTCAAAGTCGCTACGCATATTTTCAGCGATATTTAGCCCATTGATTTTTGTTTCAGCGATTTTGCCAATCATATCAAGCCCGTTTGTAGTGGTGGATTGCGTAGATTCAGCACCCTCTTTGCTACCCAAAGTCGCACTTAGATTTTCTAATGCTAATTTTATATTGCCCTGCAAATCTTTTAGCTCTTTATTTGTCTCTTGTGTGCTTTTCATCGCGTCAGCCATTTCAATCATCGTCTTTTTGACTTGCTCTTGCATTTCTACTTGCGTGAGTTGCGCGGTTTGCGTGATGATTTTGTCCGTTTCCATTGGCGAAGTAGGGTCTTGGTTTTTAAGCTGCTCCAAAAATAGCCTCATAAACGCCGTGTTATCTAGCTTATTTGGGTCATCTTTGGGCTTTTTCTTTTGCGCCTCGTTATAACCTGTGATTTCATTAAGATTCAAAGGCTCTCTTTTGCTTTCTACTGCTTCCATTGCTTATCCTTTCTTTTGGCTCACGCGCGATTTATGCGTAATTATTCGTTATCATAATCTCAAAAGTTTCGCTTTCATCTTGCGCGTCATCAAGGGATTTTAAGCCAAAATTATTCCTAAATTTATTTGCGTTGCTTTCATACCGCCACTTGCCACTATTATCGCTAAAGCCCATTTGTGAGCCGTTGCTAAAGCTCATCGCCACATTGTCATAGCCGATTTGGGACAGCGCAGTGCGTAAATCGCTTTGATTTTGGATAAAGAGATTTAGCGTGTTTTGTGGGGCATTTAGCTGAATTTGAATATTTTTGCCCTGCGAAATTATGCTAACCTCCACGCTTCCCAAATTCGCGGGTTGCAATTCAAGCGTAATTTTGGTAAGCGGTGGCTTGTAGTTTTGGATTTCGCTTCGCAAATTATGCGCGAAATGGCGCATAGTCTCTCTTGCGTCAAATAGCTTTGAGCCTAGTTGCTCGGTTTTTTGGGTGGATTCGGCACTTGCGATATTATTTTGGGTAGGCTCGGTGCTTTGGGTTTGGGCAGATTCGACTTTGGGGGCTTGGGGTTTAGATTCATTTGCGCCGACTTTAAAACTAACTGGTTTTAAGTCGCTATTTGGCGGAGTGCTTGTGGGATTTTCATTTTTGGGTGTTTGTTCTGGCGTTTTTGGTTGCTCGATTTTAGATTGCTCAATTTTTGGCTCTGGTGCTTTAGATTCGGGCATTTTGGCGTTTTCTTGCGCTTTTAATTCGGCTACTTTTGATTGCTCGTTTTTTGTCTCAAGTGATTTTGAATCTATCGTCTGCGTGGCATTTTTCGATGAATCTTTTGTGCTATTTTGTGCTAAATTTTTGCCATTATTTGTCGAATCGCCATTTTTATCATTTTTCGCGCTATCATTTTTTATCTCATTTTTTGTCGCAATCGCCTCATTTTTGGGCGATTCACCTTTATTTTCTTGCGTTTTTTGGGCTTCGTTTGGCAATTCGCTTAAAACCTGCGCCAATGCGGAATCATTTTGCGCCTTTTGACTTGGCACTTCTTTGGGTGCGCTTTGATTCGCGTTATTTGGCGTATTTTGCGCTAGATTCATAGCTAAATTAGGCTCGGCGATTTTTGGTGCAGAGTTTGCTAGTTGATTAGCGAAATAATTCGCGCTCAAAGGCGTTTGCGCCATTTTTGTGTATTTCACGCTTTGCAGATTTAGCGACAATTCATCAGCCTTTTTGATTAGCTCACTTAGCTTTTTGCCATCGCTTGGCTTTAGCAATGAAAGTGCGTCAAACGCCTTAAATGCGCCATATTTTAGCGTATTTGCAATGCCTAGTTTGGCAAAACTCTGTGTTTTATCGGTGCTTGGCTCTTTAGTGGCATTTTGCGCAATCTCTTGCAACTCAGTCGAATCCGCCAAATCCGCCGAATCGCTTGAATCTACGGACTTTTGCGCCGTAGTTTGCGCTTGGCTTGGCGCATTTTGCGAACTTTGGCTTGGTGCGTTATTTTGTGCGATTTGTGGCGTATCTTGCAATAACTGCGCGACATTTGGTAATTTAGCGTCAGTTTCGCTTGTGGCGGTTGTAGAGCTTTGTTTTGGCTCTGCAGTTATATTTTCCGCCTTTGGCTCATTTGTTTTTGGCTCAATTTGTTGTGCTGTATTTGGTATTTTTGCACTTGTAGTTGCATTTTTGGGCGCTGAAGGCGAATCTTTAGCCAAATCCTGCGTGGTTTTTAAATCTGGCAAATCTTCGTTAATATCACTATTTTTAGCCATATTCTGCCCAGCTTTTTCCAAATCACTCACACTTGGAATCGCGCTATTTGTGGGCAAATCCACGCCACTATCGGCGGTTTTGATAAATTTTGGAGCGTCATTTGCGCTATCAGCAAAGCTAATGTTTGTGCCTTTAAGTGAGCGTAAAACCGCGTCTCTGTTTGTGAATCGCCCATTTTGCGCTTCGGCGGATTCCTTTGGCTGCTTTAGCTCTGGCGTGGCATTTAGCTTTGTATGCGTGGCTTTGGGGCGTTGCAATATGCTATCAAGCGGACTTTGGGCGACTTTTTCGCTTTTAATTTCTTGTGTTTTGCCTTTTAAAAGATTGCTTAGGATTTCGGTTTTTTTGGCTTCCATACTCGCACTTGAATCGCTCGTATCGCTTACTTTTTTAAACATTTCTGTGGGATTTAGCATAGCAGATTCGGCGCGTTTTGGCGCAGTAGTTTTGCCTAAATCCTTCATAAAATCCGCAAATGCGTTTTTATTGCCTTTAGATTTTTTTGAGGCAATCGAATCGCTATTATAACCCTTAATTGCGATACTTTGTGGCACTTCTTTAGTGGCTGTTTCTACCAAAATTACAACCTTTTTAAGATAAATTTTGGTGGTTTTTAAGCAAAAATTATTCCTTATTTATATAGTTTGGATTGCCACAATTTGGCATTCGCCGAATCTCGCAATGACGAAATATTACAGATTCACGCTAAATTCGTAGTCGATTCGCAACACGAATCGCAATCGAAGTAATGGCGGTGTGGCTTTGCATAATCTTTAGCCCCTTGCAAGGAAATAAGACTTAGTGTCTATTGACGAAGCAAGGGGCTAAAGATTATGTGAATTGCATACCCCAGAACAAATTGTATCCACGCAAAAATACAAATGCGCCTTAAAACGCATACCCCATTGAAATATTTGCGAGTATCAACCTCCCCAAGTCGCCTGATTGATAAATGCTTTTGCTGCCGTCTTTTAGATACATTGTCGCACTTGCGCCTAATGTGAGATTTTGCGTGATAGGATAGTTTATGCCCCCGCCTACGATATATGCGGTGCTATCGGGTATGCCGATTTGCTCTTGAGGCACGGGGCTTTCATCGTAAGCAAAGCTCCACATCATCGTAAATCCATTATCCATTCGATAGGTAAATCCAATGCGATAGGCGTTTGTGTCTTTCCACCCATTGCCCATCACCACCGCGCCGTAGTTTGCTAAGTCCATCATACCGCCGATTTTCCCCGCTTTGATGAGCTGTGCGACAAGCGAGGTGGAGTCAAATGCCGTAAATGTGGGATTGCTAAAGCTAAAGTCAAATTTTTTCCCGCCACTCCACCAAATTTTTTCATAGACAAATTCCATTGTTAGATTGTAGATGCGCTGTGCGATGCCGACTTTGAGTTGCGCGGGGAGTTGCGTCTCTAGGGCTAAATCCGCTTTCATATTGACATCGCCGATAGGATTGCCTATGTAGGTGTCCGCGTCTAATTTGCCCTTAAATTTAAACTTCACAGGCGAATCAAACACCACACTTGCCGTTAGCGCGTAGTTTTTGGTGCTTATGGGGCGATAGGTTATCCCAGCGCGATAGCCAAATGCCAAGTCCGCGCCGTTGCTTCTTTGCTCGACTTTGGTAGAGCCTTGCAAAGTCGTCCTTATGTCCATATCGCCCATACCAAAGGCATTTGCGACTTCTTTTGCGCCCCAGAGATAATTATACCCGCGCGGTGCGCCGTCCGCGTCTGTCTCTGTGGGGTTTGGATAATTGCAGGGTCCGGGATTTTCTGTTTGCGGTTTGCCGTCATAGTTGTAAATCGTCCCTGTGTAGCAATTCACATACAAACTATTAAGCCCAAACTTCGCTTTAATGGAGTTAATCTCGCTAAAGTCCATATTTTGGCAACCAAAAAACCACGAATTTGTGTAGCCATTTTGAATGCAGTAATTTACGCCATTGACAAATTTATAGCCTGTCGCCACCTTGCCATCGGGCAAAGTGGTTGTGTATGTTTGATTTGGCACGGGATTGAATCCTGTCGGTAGGCAAATCGCATCTTGACTAGCGCAAGTTTTGTCATTGTATCGCCAATCCAAATGCCCATTTTTCCATTCGTTTTGGTAGTGATTCCAATTATTTTTCATTACGGCATTTGCTTGAGCTACTTTTTTATTATACTCAGAAATATTGTGATAATCGCCAAGATAGCTGACTTCCCATAGCCCAAACCACCTATCGGGGTTTAAAAGCGTGGGATTCGCCGAGCGCATTGTATTATTCCAATGCGCCCCACCGCCCACGAAAAATCCCGCGAATCCAGCCATATTTTCTGCGTTGTTGATATTATCGATTAGCTCTTTCATCACAGGGGGGATTAGCGCATCAGGAATCGAATCAAAATCCTTCAATTTTAACAGCACATCGCCTTCTAGCGGGACATAAACGGTGTTGTTAAAATTGCCCATTCCATATAGGATTCGTGGGCTAAAGCCAATAGAAAACATCTCACGGAATTGATAGGAAATCGCGGGGCTAAGCTCAAGTATGGCAATCATCACATCTTTTAAAAAATCCCCTGCCTCGCCATTCCAAGTCATAGCTAGTCCGCTAGGCGCGGTAAATGAAAGCCCAGCGTTGAATCCGCCCCCGCCGTAGTTTAAAAAACTCTCACTCTTATAAAATAGCTTTGGCACGGGAAATACGGTCGTATCGGCGTTGCCATCGACAAGTGCGCCACTGGATTCATAGCCGACATTGCCGTGCTGATTTTTTATATCGTGTTTAACGATTATGGGGTCTTTTAGCGTGTCTAAGCCTTTAATTCCAAAGAAATTCGCCACCGCTGCGAGTGTGTCATTTATGGGTGGTTGCATAGTGCCGTCTGTCTGCAAATAGCCCATATATGTGGTGGAAGTAAGCCCCCAATTTATGCTGCCCTGTCCGATTTGCTTGGTGCGTGTGTCGGTGGTGAAATTAAAGCCGGGAATGTAAATCGCCGTTAGGCTCACCTCCAGCTCGTTTTTATCTTTGCGGACTCCGTCTAAAAAGCCCATATTTGCGGGGTTAAAATAACTCGAATCTGCCCCATAAGCCGCCGCGACATACGCACTGCTTAGGGCAATAGAACGCAAGGACTGCTCATTTATCTTAAAGCCAGAAGCATTTATTTGCGACAACAAAGCCAAAATCACAAATACAAGCCGAATCATTTCCTATTAACTACACCTTAAATTTCGTGCGTTTTAAAACGCGTCATAGCAAAATCGCTCTTTTTTTACAAAATCAAAAAAGCTAGTAATTATAGCAAAAAATACAACTCGGCTACTTAAAAAATATCAAATTAGTTATATTTTAAACTCACTTAGCGATTTATTTAAATCATTTGTTTTTATTTGCAAATTATCAGCGATTTCTTGGCATTTTTCGCTGATTGCAACCAACTCTTTGATATTTAAATCAATCGCAACACCATTTTCTATAAGAACTGAGACATTATCATTGACTTTATTTATCATTTCTTGCGATGAAGCAAATTGCGCTATGGTTTGATTGATGATTTTTGATAGCTCGGCGATGTTTTCTTGCATTGATGATGAATCTTGCGATAATTTCTCCATAGATTCAGAGCTATTATCCATATCTTCTGTTACTTCGGCGATAGATTGCAAAATCGTATTGATAACCGCGCTTGATTCATTGACAGACCTTTCGGTGCGCTCAGCAAGTTTGCGCACCTCATCGGCGACTACGGCAAATCCGCGTCCGTGCTCTCCAGCCCTCGCTGCTTCAATGGCTGCATTTAGCGCAAGTAGATTTGTCTGCTCTGCGATTTCTGTAATGGAAGTTAGCACACTTTGGATATTTTTTGCTTCCTCTGCAAGTCTTTGAATCTTTTCTGCATTTTCTTTTTCATTGGCTGCATTGCTTAAAATTTTATCGCCTATATTTTCAATAACGCGTTTGGTCTCATCTGCATTTTGCAGAACTTTTTGCAACTCATCTTTTGCAAGATTGGATAGCTCTATGCTTTTATCAATGCTTTGGCGTGAAGTAGAGCCTAGTGCAGTATTGCTTTGAGCGATTTGCTCTACTTGGCTGACTTTTGATTCAATGTTTTCAGAGATTTGGCTTAAAATCTTCACAGCATTTTGATTGCCCCTAATCGCAACAAAAATCTTTGAAAAAATGTCGTGCATATAGCGCAAAAATGTATTTACAGAACCAGCCATTTTGCCAACTTCATCGCTTGAATCTATGTCGATTTTTTCATTTATTGCCTTATTTGTGATAATGAAATTAAGCTTATTATGGACACGCTCCAAATTTACCAAAATATTGCGCGTGATAAATACACAAAGGATAATCGTTGCTACAAATACTACGATTTCTAACGCTAAAATCTTTAAAAAGTATGATTGTTGATTTTGTGTTTTGCTATAAAGCTCCGCGCTAAGATTATTTGCGACATTATCCTCGACTTCTTTTAGCAAGTCTATTTTTTGCGTTATGGTATCAAACCATAATTTCGCAGGGATTCCATAATCGCCTTTTAGATAATTTTGCTTTATGACATTGCGCATTTCATCGACTTTTTTCGTGCTTTGTGCGTTAAGAGCGTTGTTGTATAAATCAATGCTTTGCTTATCGCCAAAATTTAAAAACGCACTATTATAAACCTCTTGTTTTGTCAATAAACCAATAAAAGTCTCATATTGCGTGGCAGATGATGGAATATTTGCTGAAAATATGGCATTGCCTGTGGCGCGTTCTAATCCTGCACTTTCTTTGGCATATAAGAAATTCATATAGCCAAACATTAACCTTGTGATTTGGGATTCATTGACTAATTTTGTAGATTCAACGATAGTGTGAAGCAAACTTGCGATTGTCTTTGTATAGTAGCCGATAATGGGCGCTATTTGTGGATTACTCGCCAATGAATCCGCCTTTTGTCTAGTGGCATTTAGCGATTGTAATTCATTAAATCCAGCATTTAATAGCTCTCTATGTCGTGGGCTAAGTTTAGAAGTCTCTACACTTGTGGTAAAATTCGCCAAAGCTATATCAGTTAGCCCTCGTTGCTGCCTTAGCTCGTTTTTAAAATTTGCCCCCTTACTTGATAAAAATCCAGCGCTCAAACCTCTCTCTTTTTGTAGCTCGTGGACAAGCAAAGATAGCTTTGTGGATACTGCTATTTGCACTTGTAATTGTCTATCGCTTTTTAGTGTTTGGTAGCTTTCATAAAGCATTATCATCATAAGAATCGACATTGCAATAAGCGGAAGTGTGATAAGAATAAAGATTTTAACCTTAAGATTACAGCGATTTAAGAAGTTCATTTGAAAATCCCCCCCCCTAGAGATTTATCGTCTTTATATAATAAAAACGCCTTAAGTATATCACAAAAAACTTATATTATTCTTAATGGTTTTGATTTGGTTGTATAAATAAAAACTGCCGTAAATGCAAACCAATCGCGCTTATTTTCTATAAATTTTATGGAAAATTTAAGCGCGATTCGCACTCAGTTTTGTGTTATTTTTTATTAAAATACAAATGGCACGGATATTTTTTTGTAGTTGCCGTCTTGCTCTTTGTAGGATTCACGGATTTTGCCACATAGTCCCTCAGTCTTAAATTTTTCGGCGTTAAAGACCATTTTTTTGCTATGCTGACAAATCCAAAGCACCACTCCGCAGTCATTTTTGCCATCAATTAGTGGCGAAATGCCCCACATATCGCTACCTTTCATTTTAATAGCTTTCCATTTGCCCTTATCTAGCGCATTTTCAGCGATAATCCACTCGCCCCAATTTTTATAACTTTTTGGCTTGTCGGTTATCTCAATATTTTGGCTAAAAATTTTCGTAACGCTATTTTTCTGCGTGGTAGAAATGGTATTTTTAATGCTTTGAATCTCACTTGATTCGTCCGCTAAAAGTGGCGCAACGGCGATAAAAACGCCTAAAATGATATATGTAAAAAATCTCATATTTTTTCTCCTTTTTGAAAATAAATCTTAATTTTAAGAAATGCAATTCTAGGCAAAAAATCTTAAAAATTACTTAAAAAAGCGTAAATTCTTATATTCATACCGAATCAAATCTAAACTAACAAATTTCTCGCCCTTTTGGATAAAAAAATAACTCCACCCATTGTGATTGCTTTTGTTTAAATGTTTTGCCGCCATTTTGTGAATACTTAGCTCATCGCTCCCATCGGTTACTTTGTCATTATCCGCTAAGGTGCAAATAAAATTTTTGTGCTTATCATAGAGTTTTTGCCCTACTTCAAGCAATCCAGCGCGTTGCAGTTCTGTCAAACTAACGCGTGGCGGCTTAGATTCCAAATCGCCACTGCTTATATCATTTTGAATGACATTCACTTGGCGAATCCTATTTTCGGCACTTTTGATATATGCCTCATTTTGCTCTATACCGATAAAATGGCGTCCAAATTTCTTTGCGATTGCCCCTGTTGTGCCTGTGCCAAAAAATGGGTCAAGCACTATATCGCCCGTTTTTGTGCTTGAAAGGATTACTTTTTCAAGCAAAGATTCAGGCTTTTGTGTAGAATGCACCTTTTTGCCACTTTCATCTTTTAAACGCTCGTTGCCTATGCAAATACCGATATTCCACACACTTCGCTCTTGTTTGTCGTTATTAAGAAATTTCATCGTTTTGTAGTTAAAAGTGTATTTTGCATTTTTGCTTTTAGCACACCAAATCAGCGTTTCGTGTGCGTTGCAAAACCTCGTGCCTTTGAAATTAGGCACTGGATTTGGCTTTGCCCAAATGACATCGTTTATTATCCAAAAGCCCAAATCCTGCATTATATAGCCAAGCCTAAAAATATTTTGAAAAGAGCCTATCACCCAAATGCTACCACAATCTTTTAGCACTCTTTGACACTCTGTAAGCCACGCTTTGCAAAACTCATCATAATGCCTTAAGGATTCAAACTTATCCCATTTATCGCTAACCCCGCTAAATTTTTCTCCATTTATGCGGAGTAATTCGCCCTCTGTTTGCATAAAGTAAGGCGGGTCAGCAAAGATTAAATCCACGCTTTTATCAGGTAGCGATTTAAGAATCTTTACGCAATCGCCACGAAAGATAGTATCTAACTGCATTTTAAGAGAGTTTTTCTTTTAGCAGTTCATTTACTCTTGCGGGATTCGCGCCTTTTGCGTTTTTCATCACCTGCCCTACAAAAAAGCCAAAGAGTTTATCCTTACCACTTTTATATTCCGCGACTTTATCGGCATTTGCGCTTAGCACGGATTCGATTGCGCTTATAATCGCGCTATCATCATTGACTTGCGCCAATCCTAGCGAATCGATTAGCGAATCAACTTCTAATTTTGCGCCACTCTCATCGACACCGCGCTTTTCTACCAAAACATCTAAAATCTGCTTCGCGCTTTTGCCACTTATGGCACTTGATTCGACACGCTTGACAAGCGTAGCCAAAGTCGCGCTATCCACACCGCAAGTTTGCAAAGTATTGCCATCTTTTAATCGCCCCAAAAGCTCATTACCAAGCCACACAAACGCACCTTTGCCACTTGCACCACTTGCCACCATAGATTCAAAATAAAGCGCGAGTTCCAACTCATTTGTCAGCATTGCTGCATCTTTTGGCTTTAGCCCAAAATCACTAACGAACCTAGCGCGTTTCTCATCGGGCATTTCAGCGATATTGCGCCCCTCACGCATTAAATCATCATCGATAAACACGGGCAACAAGTCAGGGTCAGGGAAATACCGATAGTCCGCAGCCTCCTCTTTGCCACGCATAGAACGCGTAACGCCCTTTTGCGTATCAAAAAGGCGCGTTTCTTGCACCACTTCGCTTTCATACTTGCCGTCCTCCCACGCTTCGCGCTGTCGTTGCACTTCGTATTCGATTGCTTTTTGGATAAATTTGAAAGAATTGAGATTTTTGATTTCCACGCGCGTGTATAGTTTGGTGTCGTCTTTTGGGCGTATGCTGACATTGGCATCACAGCGGAAACTCCCCTCCTGCATATTGGCATCGCTAATGCCTAAAAAGCGCACGATAGAGTGCAATTTTTTAAGATACGCCACCGCTTCATCGCTAGAGCGCATATCTGGTTCGCTAACGATTTCTAGCAAAGGCGTGCAAGCGCGGTTTAAATCGACTTTGGAGTAAGTGCTTTCGTGGATATTTTTCCCCGCGTCTTCTTCTAAGTGTGCGCGAGTGATTCCTATGGTTTTGCGCGTCCATTCGGCAATGTCGATTTCAATCTCCCCGCGTCCCACGATAGGAATCTCATATTGCGAGATTTGATACGCCTTTGGCAAATCGGGGTAAAAGTAGTTTTTTCGCGCGAAAATGGAGTTTTGATTGATTGTCGCGTTGATTGCTGTGCCAAATTGGATTGCCTTTTTTACCGCCTCTTTATTTAGCACAGGGAGCGCGCCGGGCAGTGCTAGGCAAGTGGGGCAGACATTTTTATTTGGCTCTTCGCCAAAGCTAGTAGCACAAGCGCAAAAAATCTTAGTTTTGGTATTTAGCTGGACATGGACTTCTAGCCCGATAATCGTTTCAAATTCCATTTGAGATTCCTTAAAAATTGTGTTTAAAAATGCGGAATTATAGCATAGAATTTGCGTGGCGAATCCGCACTTATAAAAGATTCGCGGATTTTGGCATTCACACGGCAGGGAGAATATAAAGCGGGGCACATTTATCGCTAAAAATGCTTGTATCTAGCGTCTTTGGCAGGGTAAATGAATTTGCGCGTTTAGATTCAAGCGTGGTGGTGCAAATCTCGCCATTTTCCTTCACAAAATGTATCTTACCATAGGCGTTTATAAACTCACTATCGCTAAAATGAAAAGCGTCAGCGCAAAAAAGGCGAATATTTTTTGTGATACTTATGGTTTGCAAAAATATATGAGTGAGTTTTATGGCACTGAAATTGCCCGGTCCATTCACATAATAAATGCTAAATTCATCTTGTGGTGTTTTTTTTTGGATTGCTTCGTGCGAATCTGTGATTCGCCCTCGCAATGATGAAATAGGAGCGCAATTCGCGGAATTTGACGAATTCATTTCACCACCAAAATATTCCGCCGAAATTTCACCAAAAAGATTCGGCAACGAATCGCTAAATTTGCCCTCTTTTGATAGTGATTTTACTAGCTTTTTATTTTCATAGATTCCTAGCAATATGGGCGAATCCACGCTAATCAAAAACAAATCAATGTGTTTTTTCATTCTCTTAAAATCCTTAGTAATGTGGATTACCACGCGCAACTTTGTTGCGCTCGTAATGACGGATTATTTGTTTGGATTGCTTCGCCTTGCCTAAGGCAAGGACTTGCAATGACAAAAATTACGAACTCACTTCGGCAAATTCTAAACTTTCCTCGCCACTAGGTAATTCCACGATTTCATAGGCGTTGCTGTCAGCCAAAATCTTTTGCGTTAGAAAATGATTTAGCTTGTGGCTTCCTGCAAAGCTCACATAAGTGCCAATTAAGGGCATTCCAAGCACACTCATATCGCCGATTGCGTCCAAAATCTTGTGGCGGACAAATTCCTCTTTGTAGCGCAAACCCTCTTTATTCAAAATCCCGCTTTCATCAAGCACAATGCAGTTTGAGAGATTGCCACCCTTTGCAAGTCCAATGGAACGCAGATAATTCACCTCTTGTAAAAAGCCAAATGTCCGCGCACGGGCGATTTCGTCCTTGTATTTTTGCGTGGAATATGTGAATTTATAATGTTGCGTTTTGATTGCGGTGTGGTTAAAATCAATGGTAAAATCAAAAATCGTCTCAACGCTAGGCTCTACACGGACGAACTTTTCGCCGTCTTTTACTTCGATGGGCTTTTTGATGGCGATTGCCTTTTTGGGTGCGTCCTGCATTTCGATTCCCGCCTCTTCTAAAAGCATACAATACCCAATCGCGCTGCCGTCCATTATCGGCACTTCCTCATTATCCAAAATAATGCGTAGATTGTCGATTCCATAGGCGTGAATCGCGCTTAGCAAATGCTCGATTGTAGAGACTTTGGCTTCAGGATTGTCCTTGATTCCAAGCACCGTTGCCAAAGTCGTATCAATGACATTATCTGCGCACAGCGGGATACTCACGCCCAAATCACTGCGATAAAAAACTATGCCACAATTTTCGCCCAAAGGCTCTAAATTCATCTTTACGCTTACGCCTTTATGCAGTCCGATTCCTACTAATTCTACGGGTTTTTTAATGCTTCTTTGCTTCATAATTTTTCCTTTTTCTTTGTGCGATTCGCGCCACTGCGCAACGATTCGCGCTTTTTTGATAGCGATTCGCACATAAAATCAAAGTGCCAAAATATCGGTAATTTTTGGTCCAATCTTATCCTTTGTGATGAGATTTAGCTTGTATTTTAGCATATTTGGCGTGATTGCAATGCCTTGAAAGAGGATTTTGCCTTTGGCGATTTTGGATAGCACCATATATTCGCCCCTGCAGTCGATATTGCCATCGCATTTGCCGAACACAAAGACATTTTTGCTACTTTTGATATTTGCGCCACTATTTACGCGGTTAAACACCACTATGTCGCCATCGCCTGAGATTTCCTTGCCACTGCGGATTAGCTCGGTAAAAACTTGGGATTTTATGTGCGATAGGGGCGAATCGGCACGATTTTGTGCGTTTGGATTCGTAGGATTCGCCATAAGATTTGGCTGATTTGTCAATAGATTTGCTTGATTTGCGCCCTTTTTGGCGGAATCTTTATTTGAATCACTTGCAATCACAGCCAAATCTCTTTTCAAATCACTGATATTTTTATCAATCAAACTTTTTTTACCAAAATGCTGATTTTTAGGCTTAATATAATCAATCTCGCATTTTTCTAGCAACTCTTTTAATCGCGGTGTCAAGTCCTCTACGATTATTAGATATAGCTTTAGCATTTCTTTATTTTTGGTGATGAATCGCTCTAATTCATCAATATCATTATCCTTTGATATGAAAAAAACTTGTAAATTATATTGCTGAATCTTGGGCATCGTTGCTATCTATAATCTCCTTTGCGTTATTTATAATGTCATTGATATTCGTTTTTAGCCACCTGCTATCCATCCACTCATTTGCCACGCTGGGGACGCCTTGCAGTAGCATACTAAAATGCAAATGGTCGCCAAATGCAAGTCCGCTCGCTCCGCTCTTTGCGATAATATCGCCTTTTTTCACAAAATCGCCCTCTTTGACAAAGGATTCGCTTAAATGCGCATAAAGACTTGCCACGCCGTATCCGTGCTCGATAATCACAGCATTGCCGTGAATCCCCATTTCCTCGCTTAGCACCACTACGCCGTCATTTGACGCGGTGATTGGCATATTTTTAAATCCAGCCAAATCCACGCCCAAATGGTAAGATTCCCCAGCCTCCGCACGATTAAAGCTAAATTTACGATAATCGCCAAAAAGTCCCACCACTCGCGCACTGCCTGTGGGCTTAAACACCTCAAATCCGCCGATTTCACGCTCAGCGTTTAAAATCTTATTTTCGATTATGCGCGAATCTTTAGCGCGAAAACCCTCATTGACATAGCGGAATTTTGCGATTTCGTCCTCGAAAGTATCCAAAGCGCGGATATTTTCATTTTCAATCATCTCTGTGATTTTGCCATCGATAAAATTTTGCTTTAGCGGAATGTTGCTTACGCGGTAATTGCGATTATAACGCATAAAATTTATGCTAAATCGCCTCGCATTCCCTGCCCTATCTTGGGCGATAATCGCGCCATTAAAGTTTGGATTATGAATGTGCCACGGAATGATTCCTATGTAATAATGGGGCTTGTAAAATGGAAACGCCACAAAACTTTGAAAACCATTTGTAAGCGAAATATTCGCCAAAGCATCGTCATTTGCGTAAAAAATCACCGCAGCCGCGCCACCTTTTATGATGACATTACTCATTTGGATAATATTTACTTGCGGAAGTTGCGTATCTATCGTCATTTCAAGCGTTTTGACACTTTTATTTCCCATAAAAAAGCTATAATTACTCGAATCCCGCGCAGTGATTTTATATGTGAGTTTGTCGCCATTTTTGATATTCATCTTTGGGATAGGGAGATTGAATCGCACCTCTTTTTTGCCCCCCGCCTTGCGATTTAGCAAAATCTTTTCGCCATCTTTGCCAACAAGCGCGACTTCATAATTAGCAATCCCGCTCTCATCGCTCAAAACTATGGGAATGTCCCATTTTAGGTTATAGTAGCTCATATTGGGCGTCTCAATATTGGGTGGGATTCGCTCAAACTTTGGCGAAGTCGCCACAAACCACCACCCCCAAGAAAACAAAATCACTACTACAAAAAACGCAATATTGCCCTTAATAAACCTTTTTACAAACTTTTTTGAATTTGCCATTTTGATTATTTCCGTTTTTTAAAATTTTTGCGTATTGTATGAAATTTTATTTTAAAATTATATTTGGAATGCAAACTAATGATGCAATTTTAAATTAAGAATAATCACGCAATCCAAATCTTTAAGCGATTCACTGCTAAAATCGCGCAATTTTTTATGAATCAAGGGCGAAAAATGTATGATTTAAACATAGCCGAAGAAGAGCTAAAAAACAAAGTTGCAACGGACTTTTTTGGCGATTTTGACACCACCGAGCGACCAAACAATATTGACTTTGTAGTCGCGCAAAAATACGCGCCCACGCAAAATAACCAATCAAAAATAAAGCAATATTTGCTTTGGGCGGAAGCAAAGCGTGGGAATAAAAGCGACATTATCGAATCTTTTATCCAGCTAATCCTCACAATCGGCAAGGCAAAATTGCAGGATTCGCATATCCCGCCACAATTTTTAGGCGCATTTGACGCGGAAAAATTCGCATTTGTGGAGTTTAGCGAAGTGGCGCATATTTTTAGCCAAAATGATTTTAATTGGAGCGTAACGCCTAGCAACCACGATTCAAAAGAGTTTAAGCAACTCTACGCGCTAATTGGCGAGGTGCTAGAAAATGAAAATTTGCTTTTTAACTACGATTCGCAAGATGATGAATTGCGCGAATTTATCGAGCAAAATTTCGAATCTGAATCGCAAGGCACGCAAAAAATCAAAATCAACAAAAACAACTTTTTTGGCATTTATCTTAAATGGCTTGATTGCGTGAAGCCCACCATTAGCGTGGATTGGGAGGCGGAAAAGCCAGAGATTTTGGATAGCGATTTTTATTTGGCGGATTTGCTAAGTCGCAATAATTCCACCACAGAGATTTATCAAAACCTGCGAATCCTCTTGCAAAGCGATTATTATGAGGTTAAGTTAGAGAGACGTGGCAGACATTTAAACTTTACGAAATTTAGCTTTAAGGATTCGCAAAAGGCGCATAGGGATTTTTGGAGCATTTATGAGCGTCCGCCCAAAGAGGAATTTTGGGATTATATCATTGAACGCCGTGATTTGCTCGTGCCACAAGATATTAGAGAGCGCAAGGGCGCGTTTTTCACGCCACAAATTTGGGTGCAAAAGGCACAGGAATATTTAGCCGAATCGCTAGGCGAAAATTGGCAAGATGAATATTACATTTGGGATTGTGCCGCAGGGACAGGCAATCTTTTGGCGGGACTAATAAATGCGCGAAATATTTATGCCTCCACGATTGATAGGGCAGATGTTGATGTAATGCAAGAGCGAAGGCTAAATGGCGCGAATCTGCTAGAAACGCATATTTTTCAATTTGATTTTTTAAATGATTGCTTTTTTGATAAAGTCGATGAAAAAAGTGGCAAAATTTTGGTGGAATCAAAACTGCCAAAATCCTTGCAAGAAATCATAAAAAATGAGCCACAAAAATTAGTGATTTTTATAAATCCGCCGTATGCGGAGGCAACTTCGGGCAAAACGCCATCAGGCACAGGACAAAATAAAGCAAAAGTTGCTAGAGAAAATATAATTTGTGAAAAATACAAAGATGAGCTGGGCAAAGCAAATAACGAGCTTTTTGCGCAATTTTTTATGCGAATCTATAAAGAGATTCCAAACTGCATTTTGGGTAGTTTTTCTACGCTAAAATATATCAATTCCACAAATTTTATAAAATTCCGCCAAACTTTTAAGGCAAAATTTTTTAAAGGATTCATTATTCCAGCTTGGACTTTTGACAATGTAAGAGGCGATTTTCCTATCGGCTTTTTGGTGTGGAATCTAAAGATAAATCAAGATATTAAAAAAATCAAAGTAAATATTTTTAACGAAAACAATAAGCGAATCGGCACAAAAAAATTTTATGCGAATCGACAAAAAAGTATCAATCTATGGATAAAAACATTTGAACATAAAGAAAGCACAATAGGTTTAATGGTAAGTGCATCGCCAGATTTTCAACATAATAAGCAATTAGCAATTTTATCAAAACAACAAGAGAGATATTGTTTTTGTATTACAAAATACAATCTTATTCCATTTTGCGTGTATTTCGCTGTGCGCCACGCAATTAAGGCATCGTGGATAAATGATAGAGACCAATTTTTATATCCTAAAAATAAGTGGCGCGATGATAAAGAATTTCATAGCGATTGCCTTGCATTCACGCTATTTCACGGACAAAATCGCATAAGCGCAAGTGATGGCACAAATCACTTTATTCCATTTAGCGAAGTGGCTGTGGGCGCAAAAGGGCGATTTGAGAGTGATTTTATGGTGCGATTTATGAATGGCAAAGTTAAAAATGGCGAATTAGATGATTGCTTTATTCCCAGCCAAAAAATCGCATTTTCCAAAGAGGCAGAGGCGGTTTTTGGCGCGGGATTAGAGATTTGGCGATATTATCACAAATGCGCCAAAAATAGCGATTCCTACCTAAATGACGCAAGTTTATATGATATAAAAGAGTTTTTTCAAGGGCGTGGCGAATCAATAAATGGCAAAAAGGGCAAGATGAACGCCAAAAGCACCGATTCGCATTACAATGATTTAATCGCGCTTTTGCGAATCGCCCTGCAAAACCTCGCTGACAAAATCACCCCAAAGATTTATGAATATGAATTTTTAAGAGAATGAATTTTGTTAGATTTATATACAAATCTCTAATTTACACGCGATTCATACAAACATTATCTATTATTAAAAGCAAAAAAACAATTAAGGAATCCTTTTTGCTTATATTTCGCAAAATATCACAACAATAGCAAGATTTTTACCTTAAGGACGGAGATGAATCCCTTTAGCGAAGCCAAAAATGTGTTTTTAGAAAAAGTCGATACGATGGATTATATTGACTTGGATATTAACATTTCCGCACGGCATCGCATTGAGCAGCTAATCGCTAAAGTGCCTTTTCAAATCGTTATTTTGACAGGCAAACCCGGTGTGGGCAAAAGCTACCTTATCAAGCAGTTAGAACAAAGCGTCCCAAATGATAGATTGCATATCCAGCTATTTCCGTTTTTATCGCTAAATGGCTTTTTGGCGCAGTTGCATTTGAAGTTTTTACCGCGAATCAAGATTCACAAAAATATGACGCGCGATGAGTTTTTTAAATCTTTTAGCGAAAATCTTAAGCGCGAGGAATTAAGCCCCACCATTATCATCGATGAAGTCCAGCTTTACGGCGATAAAGAATTAGAAGTCATTAGAATGCTTAGCGATTGTCGCGTGTTTCGCTTTATTTTGGTAACCCACGCATTGCAACATAAAGAAGTCCTAAATGAGAGCTATTTCACTTCGCGCATTTGGGATAAGGTGGTGATTCGCGAACTTGATGTGCAAAATATCCGCCTTTTTGTAACCCAAAAGCTAAACAAAGTCAATATGAACGCCGTTGCGAGGCTGTTTAAGGATTGGCATTATAAATTCATCTACAAGCAGACGCGCGGGAATCTGCGCCTAATCACAAGAATGTGCTTTTTGCTATTTGACTTGTGTGAGCATTATTACAGCATTGAGCCGACACTCTTTAATAAGGGCGAGATTCCCAAAAAAATCATAGAGATGTCAGCCATAGAATTAGGGAGTTTAGATGTGTAGGCAAATGAGAGGAAAAATCAGGTTGCTTTTTAGCTACCTAAGCATTTTAGTCATAGGGATTTTGATATATTTATTTGTGCTTTTCATCGCAGATAAACATAGAAAAGAAAAAGAGCTAAGGGCAGATTCACCGCTAAATGCGCCCACAATCGCACCTGCGATTAGCAATGAATCTAGCGAATCTTTAGTAGCAAATATGGGCGAATCTAGTGGCGAATCTAGCGTGGCAAACAATGCCGAATCACCAAGCGTTGCAGATAAGGAATCGCTAAATGAATTGCCAAACGAAATCAATGTCGCTATAAACACCATTGATTCGCCAAGTGTGCCTAGCGCGGTGGATTTGGGTGCGTTTCCGCGTGATTTTGTGGTGGCGACAAAGGTCTTGCGAATCCGCACCGCGCCAAGCACAAATTCAGAGGTAATCAAGCTATTTAAAGAGGGCGCAGTGATTCGCATTAGTCGTGTTGAAGGCAAATGGGCGCAGTTAGAAAACGGCGGATGGGCGTATATGTCGCTACTAAGAGAGCGATAAAAAGCGCGTTTTACGAATTGTGCGTGAAAAATGTGAAAAATTTTAAGGGCGGATAAATGAAGCTATACGCCGTCTTTGGCAATCCTATTGCGCACTCCAAATCCCCATATTTGCATAATTTTGCATTTGAGCGACTACATATTGACGCGCGATATGTGCGATTTAAGCTAGAAAATGCGAAAAATTTTAGAGAGCTATTTTTTGAGATGGGCTTAAGCGGGGCGAATATCACCGTGCCTTTTAAGGAAATATTGCTTGAATCTTGCGATGAAGTGATAGGAATCGCGCAAAAAATCGGCGCAATCAATACGATTGTGCGGCGTGGGGAGCGACTTTTGGGCTATAACACAGATGCACTTGGCTTTTATCAAAATATCAAGGGCGAAAAGCTAAAAACCGCGCTAATCATCGGCGCAGGTGGCAGTGCAAAGGCGATTGCGGTGATTTTAAAAGAGCGTGGAATTAGCGTTTGCGTAATAAATCGTAGCCCAAAACGGCTAGAATTTTTTAAGGACAATGGCTTTGAATGCGCGGAATTTGGGGAATTTTATGAGCGATTTAAGGGCGAATCTAGTGTGAATCGCGTGGATTTTGGGGTGAATCGTGGATATTTGGGGGCGAATCGCACGAGTTTTGGCGCGAATCGTGGGGCGAATCTCAGCGCGAATCCACAATATGATTTGATTATAAATGCCACCTCATCATCGATAAGCGATGAATTGCCCTTAGATTCAGCGATTTTGCGCGAACTTTTTAAAGGTGCGAAAATCGCCTTTGACTTAATGTATGGCAAAAAATGCCCGTTTTTAGAACTCGCCAAAAAATGCGGTGGCAAAAGAGGCGCGATTCATACCATTGACGGCGCAAATATGTTGCTTTACCAAGCCATTTACGCCTCAAGCCTATTTTTAGACAAACCATATCCCACCATCGCAAAGGTAATGTCCCCCCCCGCGTGGTGATAAAAGCCACTACGGCTTTTTCGCAAAATAATTATCATATAAATAATCGTGTTTGCTGGTAAATTGCAACGCACGATTATAGTTATCAAGCACAGCTTCTAATCTACGCTCGTATTCCTCCTTTGTGCATTGTTTGAGAACTTCTTTAATGTCGCTTTTTGTGGTGATTTTAATAATGCCATCGGGATTGAAAAATTTATCAATCTCCGTTGCACCAAGATAGATAGGAATCGTCTGTGCCGCAAGGGCTGAAGTTAATCGCTCGGAGAAATAATAGGGGCTTATGTCATTTTCTAAACAGATAGAATATCTATATTGCGTCAGTGTATCAGCAATATTTTCAATATATGCGCCACCGTCAAATCGTCCAAAAGTATCGCATAGATTTTCTCTCTTGCAACGCAAAGCTAAATCAAGGCGAAATTTATGCAACTCACACATAACCTTAGCGGAGATTAAAAATGACACATTTTTAGTTTTTTTCTCAAATAAATTTGGTGCGATTGAATCCTCGTTCCAAATTTTTGCGGCAAATGGCACAAAACGCGCATTGCTTATAGAATCTAAAATCTTAGCAGAATAAGTAAAAATCAAATCAAAGTCTTTCTCTAATCCCTTATGCTTTTCAAAAATTTTATAATCCTCTGGCACTATGGCTTCTGACTCCACAAATGCACCATAGCGTCTATCTGGCTTACCCATAGTTTGAAGCATACAATTATGTGTGTAAAAATGTGTTTTTAATCCAAAGTCGTATCTATCCCATAAAATATGCCTTGAGCATCTTGTCCCACCGTGTGCGCTGTGAATATCTCGGATAAAAAACACTTCTAACCTCTCACCATATTCGTTATATACATTTAAATCCCCCCCCCATTGTGATGAACGGATAGATTGTAATATGGATAGTATATTTTGCCATACTGGCTGTGAGTGGTGGATAAATTTAAGGGGTCTAGTGGGCTATATGATTCTTTGCCAAATGCTATGCGAATCCCTTTTTTAAATGCCTTATATTTTTGTTTATTTATCACGCTAAATCGTAATCTATCTATAAAATCTTGTCCTGATTGCCATTTCATAGCGGTTCTCATTTAGTTTATTTTTTCTATGCTGTTGGTAATTGAATTATATCGTGCTTTAATGATATTATTTTAATAAACGGCTCTAAATTTTGTTTAATGTTTTATGTCTTTGCTTTTGTCTGCATATCTTGCGTAGCTTTTGGTGGAGACGATTCACAAGGCGATTCGCCCTATTGATAAACTTATTCACTATGGTAGATGACGATGACTTTGAAAAAAGTTTGAAGTTGAATAATCAAGTGGATTAGGATTTATCAAAGATTCGCAATGCTAGAGAAACGCGAATCTTTGGCGCGAATAACCGCACTTTGCGCTATTAAGCCGTATAAGTCTAAAGCTATTTTATAGACAAACAATTTTCACAATCACAAGGGCAATGACGCTAAAATAACATTTTTTTACAAAAGCCAAAATGTCATAAAGACTACTTGAATTATTATGGCTGCAACGAACAACGCGCGATATATTCTATATTTTTTCTTGCATTTTTGGGTTATATCTGGCTTAAATGGCGTATCAAATGGATTGTATGGAATGTGCGTATTTGGGTCATTTATGACATATACTTCGCTTAAATATTGACAATCAGCGCGGTGTTTGCACAAATATAAATGAGCATTTTCTCGCTTGGATAAAAATTTAGCAAATACGCCTAGTGAGCCATTTGATGATATTATAAACTTGCACCAAGACAATAGATATAAGTCCAAATATCCTTTGTCTGAGCCGTTTTCATCGCATATCTTATATTTGATTTCACGCAAATGTGGGGCAATATTTTCCTTTATCCAATGTGGCTCATCGGAAAAGAAATAAAAGCACACATTTTTATGAATGGCATTTATGATATTTATGGATTTTAGGAAATACTCTACACTTGCTGGATAACCATACGCGGAATGAAAATTTGCCAAATCACCACGCCGACAATGAATCCCACAAGAATTACTATTTTGTATATTTTGCAATAATTTATAAAGTGATGAGTTTTTATTATCAAATTCTTTTGGGCAAAAATGCTTTTTAAAGTAATTTACTATATCAACTTTGTATGGAATCATATACCCCCGCTCGGCTGGGTAGCCATCAATGTATAATGGGGGGGGGGGAATCTAGTAGCGACTTGCTACCATCATATTTATATTTTTGTTTATATAATTTAACTTCATCATCACTTGCAAACTCTAATGCTAGATTTGGGAAAGCTTTATCTATATCATAGTTTCTTGCAAATGCTCCGTCATTGCAGTTGCCCCATTCTTTAAACCAAGTCAAATCATATTTGACTTTATAGCCTTTGTCGGCAAAATATTGCCCTAACGAAGCATAATAGATTTGCGAACATAACCCACCTTCTGTGCAAATTATGATTAGATTATCTTTTTTCACATTTAACTCCTTAAAATCTCTCTATAATCTCTTTTACGCAGTTTTTGATTTCATCTTTGTTAATTTGGGTGCAATTTATTTCATCTTTGTCAAATAAATTTCTTATATTTTTATGTAGTGGGTAGTTGAATTTTTTGGCGATTAAATCTAGTGCGGTTTTTTCATCGACATTATTTAGATTTAAGTCATCAAATTTGCTATTTTTTGCCAATGCTTTGCAAATCGTAGGGGCGAATTTACACCACTCAGCTGTGGAGCAAACAATGATTCTATTATTTGAATCTATCTTTTTGGCAGCTAAGATTCCATTTGCAGTATGTGGGTCGATGATAATATTTTCTTTTGCATAATGGGCGATAATATCTAGGACGCTTTCATCATCAAAGCTAAATGCGCCAAAAATTTCTTGTATTTTTTGCAATTCACTTGCGCTTAATTTATAGCATTTTTTACTCTCTAAATCATTCATCAAATCCTTTGTCCGATTCGCGCCAAAGAGCGTAAAAAGCACCCGCTCGACATTGGAGCTTTTTAAAATATCCATCGCAGGGGAATTTGTCTTAATCAGCGTTCGATTAGAAATGTCATAAACCCCGCGATTGATGAGGTTTTCTAAAATATCATTTGCATTTGTGGCGATGATGATTTTACCAATAGGAACGCCCATAAGTTTAGCATAAAATGCACCAAGCGCATTGCCAAAATTCCCGCTAGGCACGACAATATCAAAGTTTTCATTGGGCGCGATTTTACCCGAATCTCGCAAGAAAATATAACTATGAATGTGATAAATGGTTTGAAATGCGATTCGCCCAAAATTCACGGAATTACTTGCCGATAAATGTAAGTTTTTTGTCTGTAAAAAGGCGCGAAAATCTGCGTCATTTAGCAAATTTTTAAGCGCGTTTTGCGTGTCATCAAAATTGCCTTTGACTTCTAAAATTGCCACATTTTTTGCGTCAATAGTAGTCATTTGACGCCTTTGCACCGCACTTGTACCGTCCTTTGGAAACATACAGATTCCAAAGACATTTGGCTTATTTTTGATTGCCTCTAGCGTGGCTGGACCCGTATCGCCACTTGTTGCCGTTAATATCAAATATCTTTTATTTTGCTTTTTTGCCAAATCACAAAGCAACGCGCCAAAAGGTTGCATTGCCATATCTTTAAAGGCGCGTGTAGGACCTGTAAAAAGATTTTGCAAAAAGATATTTGAATCGATTTTTGTGTAACTTAAAGGCAGATTTTTATCATCAAAATTCTTATAAGATTCAAGGCTTATAGCACTCGAATCAATGCCAAGCGCATTAAAAATATAAGAAATTAGCTCATTATAATTTAGATTTTTGATTTTTTCTAAGTCAATCTTTGGGAGCGATTCCAAGCTCCAAAGTCCGCCAAAACTCGCCTCAGGGTTTAGCACCGCGCTAAAAAAATCGCTTGTTTTTGCGCGAATCCCGTCATTTCCTCTTGTTTCTACTAGCATTTTTATCTCCTTTGTTTATTTTGTCATTGCGAGACTTGCCTAAGTCGTGGCAATCTACGCTTTTTATTTTTATGGATTGCTTCGGTTGCTTCGCTCCCTCGCAATGACGAGCGAGGGTAATTTTCGCGCTTTTGTCGCGATCCTCAAGAATCGCCTCGCAATGACGAATCGTGCGCGATTTATCGCGTTTTATGGTATTTGAATCCCTTAAAAGCTCTCTTAACTTTTTATATTCCTTTTTGTCTAAAAAGCGACTTTTTCCGCTAGGAAGCGCGTTTAGATTCACAAAGCCAAAACTCACGCGACATAAATCTAGCACGGTCAGCCCAAAATGCGCGAAAAATCTACGCAATTCCCTATTTTGCCCCTCGCTTATGCCGACTTTTACTTTCGTCCCGCTTTTGCTCTCTTTCACAATCTCAAAAAACTCAAATGGCGCGAAATCCATTGCCATAATCTTACTATTTTTATGCCCTCCAGCCCTCGCGTCCGCCACGCTCAAGCCATTTTGCGCCGCCTCTAAAATGCGTGGCGTTATTTTGCCATCGACTTTGACATTGTAGATTCGAGTGAGTTTGCTTTGTGCCAAAGCAGTGGCGATTTTCACGCTATCGCTTAGCACCAAAAGCCCACTACTAGCAAAGTCTAACCTCCCCACAGGCACGAAATGCCGATATTTCGCCTCTAGCGAATTATAAATCACGCGCCTCCCACGCGAATCGCTTTTGCTGACTAACTCGCCTTTGGGCTTGTGGTAGGCGATTATGGTGTATTGAATCTGAGGCTTAATCTCACGCGAATCGATGAAAACTTTATCCGAATCGCCCACCTTATCGCTTAAAAGCGCAATTTTTCGCCCTATTTTCACGCGCCCACTTTTGATTAAATCGTCCGCCTCTCTGCGCGAAAACTTCGTGTTATGCGATAAATATTGATTGATTCTCACGCGATAGACTTCACTTGATTTTTGAAATTGCCGTTAATTTTTAGCGTGGTTGCCATTTTGTAAGTGCCGTTATTGTCGCTTATCTCAAAGACAAGCCGTTCCGTGCCACTATTTTCCATAGCAAGACTTTGAATCGCCTTTAATTGCGCATAAGTGATATTACAAGGCAAAGAAAGCGTGTAGTCAATGATATTTGCGCTTGATTCGCCACTGCTAAAAGCCTCACTAGCGCGATTGCTAAAGGATTCGCCAAAAGATTCGGCATTTGCGCTTGAATCGCCCAAATTACCGCTTTCGTCTTTAAACTTTGGCTTTACTTTTTGATTTTTTGCCTCATCAAGGCTTACCACGCTACTTAGGCGCAATGAAATGCTCTCATCTTTGTTTTCCCCAGCTTGGCACACAAGACAGAGCGGGACGCCCTGCGCGGCGTTTTCGATAATGGGCAAATCCTTTTCAAACACACTAATCCACACATTGCCGATTTTATCCACCACCAGCACTTCGGCGTAGCGCGTCCCTTTTTTGCTAATGTGGCTTTTTATATCCTTAATCACGCCGATAATTAGCAACCGCGACCTATCCTCTAGGCTTTGAATCTGTGAGCTAAACACCACGCCCTTAATGCCTTTGATTTTCTCGCTATACTCATCAAGCGGATTGCCACTCATAAAGATTCCAAGCGTCTCATACTCAAAGTCTAACAATTCATTTTTGCTATATTCCTCCAAAGGCGTCATCTCAAGCCGAATGACGCTTTCCTCCACAAATAGCGCATTTGAAGTGTCATAGCCAGAATTTTCGCGCACTTTGTCCGCCATCAAGTCTAAATTCGCCACAAGTGTGCGCACGGAATAGCCTAAATTATTCAAAGAGCCAGATTTTGATAGCGATTCGAGTGCCTTTTTATTGATGACTTTTGAATCCATTTTGCTTAAAAATTCCTCGATTGTGGTGAATTTTCCGCCCTCGCATTCGCTTCGCGCTTTTATGATATTTTCGATAGGCTTTTCGCCAATGCCCTTAATCGCGCTAAATCCAAAGATGATTTTTTTAACGCCATTTATTTCCACCACGCTAAAATCCCGCATAGAGTGATTGATATGCGGTGGGAGGACTTCGATGCCCATAGTGCGACATTCATCAATGTATTTATTGATATTATCAGGCTTATTTTTCTCGCTAGTTAAAAGCGCAGCCATAAATTCGTGGCGATAATAAGTCTTTAAATAAGCCGTTTGAAATGTTACAAACGCATAGGCAGCAGAGTGAGATTTGTTGAATCCATACTCGGCGAATTTGACAATTAGCTCCCAAAGCGATTCGCATTTATTGCGTGCAAATCCTTTTTTCTCCGCGCCATTTAGGAATTTCTCTTTATTTTCCTCCATAGTTTTGGCGTCCTTTTTCCCCATAGCACGGCGAATCAAATCCGATTCGCCAAGCGAAAATCCACCGATTACTTGGACAATTTGCATAACCTGCTCTTGGTAGATTATTGCGCCGTAGGTGTTTTCCAAAATGGGCTTTAGCTCATCAAAAATATACTCGATTTTTTGGCGTCCGTGCTTTCTTGCGCTAAATTCATCAATCGTTCCCATAGGACCGGGGCGAAATAGCGCAATCATCGCCAAAATATCCTCAAAGTTGCTTGGCTTTAGGATTCGCGCCGCAGCTTGCATTCCGTCCGATTCAATTTGGAACATACCCACCGTGCTGCCGTTTTGAATCTCCTCATAAATATTTTTGTCGCTCAAATCGACATTGTTAAAATCAATCTTTTTGCCTATAATCTCAAGCGTCTTTTGAATCACACTTAGCGTTTTTAGCCCCAAAAAGTCAAATTTGATGAGATTTACTTTCTCTAAAAATTCCTTTGTATTGGCGTATTGCGTAACGATTTTATCACCGATTTTACAAAGGGGAATCTTATGCCACAACTCATCGGTGTCAATTACGATTCCCGCGGCGTGTGTGCCGATATTGCGCTTTTGATTTTCCAAAATCAAACTCATATCCCACACTTCTTTGATTGCTTTGTCGCTATTTATGGCTTCGCGGATTCGTGGCTCTTTTTCATACGCGCCTTTTTTGTCCTCAATGTCGGTTATGCCCGTTTGTAGGCGAATCTTTAGCGGCTCTTTTGGGATTAGCTTTACAAATTCATCTGCTTTTTTATACTCCATATCAAAGACACGCGCCACATCGCGAATCACAGATTTTGCCGACATAGTGTTAAATGTCGCTACATGGGCGACATTAAATTTGCCGTATTTTTCCACCACATATTTGATGATTTCCTCGCGCCTCTCTTGGCAAAAGTCCATATCAATATCAGGCATACTTACGCGCTCTGGGTTTAAAAATCGCTCAAAAAGTAGCGAGTGCTTTATGGGGTCAATGTCTGTGATTTCCAAGCAAAATGCCACCAAACTTCCCGCTGCACTGCCCCTCCCCGGACCTACGGGAATCTTGCGCTCTTTTGCCTCCCTCACAAAATCCCACACAATTAGCATATATCCGCAAAATTTCATCTTTGCGATGATTTGCATTTCGTGTTCAAGGCGTTCTTTGTAAATGTCGTGTTTGGATTCATCAATGGACTTTAGGCGGTTTTCTAGCCCCTCTTTGCATTTATGGCGGAAATATTCCTCATCATTTTGGCACTCTAACCCGTCTCGTTTGGCGTATTCTTTTGTAAATTTAAATGTCGGTGGCACAGGCGCAGAGTAGGGAATGATGACTTCGCCTTTGTCGTTTTTGACTTCAATGCTTTTTAAATCAATGATGAGATTGCATTTATCGGCGATTTCTTGGGTATTTGCTAGGACTTCGGGTATGTCGGCAAAAATGCGCCTCATTTCATCTTGCGATTTTACATAAAATTCATTGACAGAGTGCTTTAAGCGGTTTGAATCTTGGAGTTTTTTTCCCGTGGAGACACACATTAGCACTTCTTGGCTAAAGGCGTGTTTTTTCTCTGTGTAATGCGCGTCATTTGTGGCGATAAGTTTGATTCCGCACTCTTTTGATAGCGCAATCACTTTTTCATCGATGAATCGCTGCTCAGCAATGCCGTGTCGCATAATCTCTATGTAAAAATCCTCGCCAAAAATCTCTTTGTATTCGAGTGCCACCACTTTGGCGTAATCATAGCCTTTCGCGCCTGTATTTTTGCGCCCGATTGTGTTTAGATGATAATTCACCTCGCCTTGCAAACACGCCGATGAGCAAATAAGCCCTTCGCTTCGTTCTTTTAAAATCGCCTTGTTGATTCGCGGTTTGCGATAGAATCCCTCCAAACACGCCATAGAACTAAGATACATTAGATTTTTGTAGCCCACTTCGTTTTTGGCAAAAAGACAGAGATGAAAATAAGGAATTTGCGGGTCTTTAGCATCTAGCGATTCGCCGTTGTGGATATAAGTCTCAATGCCGATTATGGGCTTTATGCCCTCTTTTAGCATCGTTACATAAAATTCAGGGACGCCGTGCATAACGCCGTGGTCGGTAATCGCCACGGATTTCATACCAAAGGCTTTGAGTTGCTTGGCGAGTTTGGGAATTTGATTTGCGCCATCTAAAAGCGAATATTCGGTATGTAAATGCAGGTGCGTAAAATTGCTCATTTTTGCTGTCCTTAGTGTGAAAAATATGTTTGAATCTATCGTTTAATCTAACGCGCAGATTCTAATAAAAAATCGCTTTAAATTTATATAAAGCCATTTTTAGATTCATATTTTATTGCATTTAATATATTTTTAATTTATAATTGCGACCTTTAAATTTTAACTACGAAAGGATTATGTATGGAAAAAAGAAGAGAATTTTTAACAAATTCAGCAAAATTAGGCGCGGTGGCGTTTCTAGGCACAAGCGGGATTATGAGCCTTAGCTTTGGTGCAGAAAACAAAACAAAAGCGACAAAAAAAGGCGGTGGAGACACACCAACAATGGAATTTACAACGCTAAATAATGGCATAAAAATGCCAATTTTAGGTTTTGGCACTTCTAGGTTAAAAGGTGCGGAAGGACAAGCAGCGATACTTCAGGCTATCAAAGTGGGTTATCGACTAATTGACACGGCGCAAATGTATGGCAACGAAGAACAAGTCGGCAATGCCGTAGCGGAATCAGGCGTCAAACGCGATGAATTTTTCATTACTACCAAACTTTCAAGTGATATGGATTATGATGAGACGCTAAAAAGTTTTGAAATTTCGCTAAAAAAATTAAAAACGGATTATGTGGATTTATTACTCATTCATAGCAATTACAGCAAATCAAGGGAAATGTATAAAGCAATGGAAAAACTCCACAAAGATGGGCGCGTAAAATCACTTGGCATTTCAAACTTTAATGCGGAAGTCTTTGGCGAATTTATAAAAGGCTGTGAGATAATCCCTGCAGTAAATCAGTGCCAAACACATATCTTTCATCAACAAAAGCCATTGCGTGAGGCGATGAAAAAATCTGGCACTAAGTTAGAATCGTGGAGTCCATTTGTAATGGGTAAAAATGACTTTTTTAATAATCCCACACTTACAAAAATCTCTAAAAAACACAAAAAATCTGTGGCGCAAGTGGCACTAAGATTTCTAATCGAGCAGGATATAATTGTGATTCCAAAAAGTGCGAAGTTGGAGCGACAACAAGAAAATTTCAATATCTTTGACTTCAAACTTGATAAAAACGATATAAAAACGCTAACTGCAATGGATACAGGCAAATCACAATTTGATTGGGATAAATAAGCATTTATATAACTACAAAATTCCACGCAAAGCGCGTGGAATTTTAGCAATTAAAATCACAAGATTCTAATAAATAGCTTCACTAATTAAGATAAATAGATTGTTATGGGCGATTTTTGTGAATCGCCTAGCAATGACAAATATTTATAAAAAAATCGTTAGTTAATTTTAAACGGGCTTTCCACTACATTTTTTGTATCCACAATATAGGGGATTAGAGCCATTTGTCGCGCTCTTTTGATTGCTACCTCAACGCGCTCTTGCCATTTTTTGGTATTGCCTGTCAAACGGCGTGGCATAATCTTATATCGCTCACTTAGCGAATATTTCAGCATATCAATGTCCTTGTAATCGATAAATTCGATTTTTGCCTCGCTGTATTTGCAATGTCGTTTTGAGTATTTTTTGCGTTCGTTCATTTTGTCCGTCCTTTCGTTTTTAAATTTCTAAAATGGTATTTCATCATCTATATCAATCTCTGGCACATTTTTATTGCCACTAGATTCGCTATATCCGCCACTATTGCCCTGCGCGTAATTTTGTGATGCGCCTGAATCACCATTATTATAACCGCCACCATATCCGCTTGAATCGCCTTGATTTGCTCTGCCTAACATTTGCATTGATTCAGCGGTAACGGTGTGTTTGGAGCGTTTTTGTCCGTTTGCGTCCGTCCAGCTTTCAAAATTTAGCCGTCCATCGATTAAAATCTGTGAGCCTTTTTTCAAATATTGATTCGCCACTTCCGCTGTCCGCCCAAATAGCTTCACATCGACAAAGCAAGTTTCCTCTGCGTTGCTACCATCTTGCTTTTTATACTTGCGATTACTCGCTAAGCCGATTGTAGCCACCGCACTTCCGCTTGGCAGATATTTTAGCTCCACATCGCGCGTAAGATTACCTACGATAATGACTTTATTAAACATATCCGCGCCTTTTTAAGATTCGCTAGATTGGGCGTTTGAATCCGCATTAGATTCAGTTGAATCCGCGCTAGATTCACCATTTTGCTCTTTCTTTTTTGCCTTTGGCTCGACATATTTGCCATTTGCCTTATCCACCAAAACGCCCCAATTTTTCTGCTCGGTTTTCGTCCTGTAATTTATCACAATAAAGCGAATCACCTCTTCGTTAATGCGGTAGTTGCGCTCTAGCTCCGCTACAAGTGTTCCCTCCGCCTTAAAATAAATCACATAGTAATATCCGCGTTTGTATTTCTTAATCTCATAAGCCAAATTGCGAATCCCCATATCAATGGTGGCTTCGATACTCGCGCCGTTATTTAACAACACACTTTTGAAAAACTCGATTTTGGCATTTGTCTCTTCTTGCGTGAGTGTGGGCTTTAAGATAAACATAGTTTCATAATATCGCATTGTTGAACTCCTTTTAGTTTCCGCCTTAAATCTCGCGATTCGCCCCATTATGCGATAAATCAAGCGATGAATCGCAAGGGCATTTTAGACTTAAAGCAAGGATTTTGAATTAAAAAAGCGGAATTTTATCTTATAATTGCTTGGAGTTTTATTAAATTTGCAAAAGAATTTTTATCTTTGCCACTTATGGCATTTACGCGCCATTCATTTAAAAGCGCGAAAATCCCCAAATACTGCGCCTCGCGTAGTTTAATGGCAAAATTTGCGTATTTTTGCTCGATTTGTTTAGGGAGGGCGTATTTTAGGATTTTTGTCGAATCCACGCGTCCATTTGCCTTAATATAGGCAAAAAATTGAAATAATCGATAAAAATATCCCTGCAGAGCGCGAATCAAATCCATATCATTTAGCCCCTCCTCCTCGATTTTGCTTAAAATCTTTAGATAATTGCCTTTATTTAGCATAGATTCGCATAGTTCCTCGATGCTTTTAGCACTTAGCCCATAGGATAATTTATCCACGATTTCATTATCGATAATGCCCTCACACAGGGCAAATTTTTGCAGTTCATTGGCGCAAATGCCTATATTTTGATTTTGCATTGCATAGAGATGTTGAAGCGTGGGGTCGGCTATTTTTAGCCCATATTGCGTAGCAAAATCGCGCAAAATCGCAGTGGCTTCGTTTATCGTGGGATTAAAAAAGCGGACATTCACAAAATCCTTGCTATTAAAAAGCGCACTCAAAGCCTTTGCATTGCGCCCATATTCTGGCGAATCATCGCTGTAAAAT
>JBNMHH010000003.1:0-32884 GCA_050872665.1 Helicobacteraceae bacterium | reverse complement strand
GCTTTATATTATGCCGTTTTTGCTAATCACGCGCTTTGTGGAAATCTTTTTTCTCACAACGCTTTCAGGGCGCGTGTGGTGTGGCTGGGCGTGTCCGCATACGATTTTTCGCGGGATTTATAGGGATTTTATTGAGACAAAATTGCTAAAATTGCGCCGTAGCACGGAAAATAAACAGCAAGTCATTGACTTATCAAGTGGTTCTGCAAAAGCAAAAAAAGCTCTCGCGCTTTTGATTTGGCTTTGTTTGTCCCTTGTGGCGGCGTCAAACTTTTTGTGGTATTTTGTGCCACCGAGCGATTTTTTTAGCTATTTGGGCGACATTGGCAATCATTTGGTGCTACTCGCATTTTTGTTTGCAATCACGGCATTTTTGACATTTGAAATCGCGCTTGTGGGGGAGAATTTCTGCATTTATATGTGTCCATATTGTCGGGTGCAATCCGTGCTTTATGATAATGACACAAAAACCGTCATTTACAATACTGCGCGTGGCTCGGCGGTTTATGATGAAAATGGGCATTTATTGCCAAAAGCGCAAATCACGGGCGAATGCGTGGCTTGTGATAAATGTGTGCGTGTTTGCCCCACGCATATCGACATTCGCAAAGGTTTGCAATTAGAGTGCATAAACTGCCTTGAGTGCGCCGATGCGTGTGAAAGCATAATGCAAAAGCTGAAAAAAACTTCGCTTGTGTATTGGAGTAGCACAAATGCCCTAGTGCAGAATGCAAAAGTGCGATATTTTCGCGGAAAAACAATCGGCTATATTGTGGTGATTGCAATCGCGCTAACTATCGCATTTACGCTTTCACAGGGCAAATCAAATATGCTTTTAAATATCAATCGCGTGGCTGAATCTTACAAGATTTTGGATAATGGCGCGGTGGAAAATCACTACACAATGCTTTTTCAAAATACTTCAAATGTGGCGCACACTTATTATTTTAAAGTGCTTGACAATAGCGATATTGTGATTAAAAAACCGCTTGAGCCATTCAAAATCAATCCGCGCCAAAGCGTGAAAAAGCGCGTTTTCCTTATCACAAATAGCAATTTGGGCAAATCCACCGCAAAAGATACGATAATCCCTATAAAGATTATGGCTTATAGCGTAGATGATGAGAATATCAACATTGTGAAAGAGAGCATTTTTGTTTATCCAAAACAATAGCACAGCGATAAGACAAAAATTAAATGCGCGAAATATCGCCCCGCTAATGGGGCGAATCTATGATTTGCGCGAATCTTTAAAAGCACAAAAATTTAAAATAGATTTTGGCGGTGTTGTGAGCGTGGATTTTGATTCGGGCTTGGACTTGGGCGAATCTTTGGGCGATTCGCGTGAATCTTTTGGCGAATCGGGCGAATCTAATGGCGAATCGCATTTGGATTCAAGTGAATCGCCCGAATCAAACGAATCTTTTTTAGCAAATCTGCACGATTTACTAGTCGCTCTAAAGCCGTGGCGCAAGGGACCATTTCGCTTTTTTGACATTGAAATTCAAAGCGAGTGGAATAGCGCAATCAAGTTTAACTTAATCGCAAATCATCTTAATATCAAGGGCAAAATTGTCGCAGACATCGGGTGCAACAACGGATATTATATGTTTAGAATGCTGCCTTTTGCTCCGCAAAAAATCGTGGGATTTGAGCCTAGTGCGTTTTGCAAGGCGCAGTTTGAGTTAGCTAACGCATTTATCCAAAGCCAAATCGCTTTTGAACTGCTTGGAATCGAGGATTTGGCGCATTATGACACAAAGTTTGACACAATCATTTGCCTTGGCGTGCTTTATCATCGCACAAATCCCATTGAGTGCCTAAAAATCCTTAAAAACGCGCTAAATGCGGGTGGTGAAATCATCGCCGATACGCTGATTGTGGAAACGCCCAAAGAAATCGCGCTAACTCCGCTAATTTATGCTAAAATGAAAAATGTCTATTTTATCCCAAGGGTGAGTGCTTTTACAAATTGGCTACAACGCGCGGGATTTAGGGACATAGAGTTGCTTTGCACCAAAAAAACCACGCAAGATGAGCAGCGCAAGACGGATTGGATTTGTGGCGAATCGCTTGGCGATTTTTTGGATAAAAGCGATGAAAATAAGACGATTGAAGGATATAGTGCGCCGATTCGCGCGTATTTTAAGGCGCGAATCTAGCGTGGCAAAATGTGGCACAAATATGGCTATAATCTAGGGCGAATCTAGCGCAAAATCTAACAAAGGGGGCGTTTTATGGCAGACGAGCAAGAGCAAGAGCAGTATTATGAAGAGATAAATGAGCTTAGGATTTATAAAAAAATCAACCGAGAACTTTGCGGCGAACTAGTGCTACCGCTGGAGAGAGACCGCGCAGTGGTGCGATTTAATCCCACTGATAAAATGATAGGTGATGATAAAAAAATGCTAATTCACTATGGATTTATCTTTAATTCGGCGTCATTTTGTGCGATGGCTGCGGTAAATGAGCCAAATAGTATCATAATTTACTCTGAAGTCAAATTTCTCTCTCCACTAGAGCTAGGAAATGAAGTGATTTTTAAAGCAAATGCTATACACGGCGACTTAAAAAAGCGCGAGATTGCTGTGGAGGGCTTTTTGTATAATATCAAAATCTTTGATGCGGTTTTTCATATCGTGGTGTTTGAAAAACCACTCTTCGAGATTGATTTTAGCAAGATAAGGTAAAGTGCAATGTTTCATATTTGCTTTTGCGCTAATGAGCCTTACGCGCGATTGCCGTGCTTTGCCACGCTCACACCTGCACTTGACACCACAAGCGATGCGGTAGTAGAGATATTAAATGAATTTGCGCCATCGCCCCCTGTGCCTACGATTTCAAGCACATTTTGATTATGCAATAATTTCACGCAATGCTCTCGCATACCAAGCGCACTGCCCGTAATCTCATCGATACTCTCGCCCTTTAGGCTAAGCGCGGTAAGATACGCCGACATTTGCACGGGTGTAGCAATGCCCTGCATAATCTCATTCATCACTTCACGCGCCTGTGCAGAGCTTAAGTTTTGCTTTTTGCTAAGCTGTAAAATCGCCTCTTTAATCATATTTTGTCCTTTTATTAGCGCACATTTATGCGCGAATCTTTTTATAGGGAATTAAAGTTGCAATTATAGTATTTTTTGGTATTTTATTTGTAGGGCGATGAATCGCGCAGGATTCATAGATTTATAAAAATTTTACCACCATATTCTAAACTCAAAGTTACCGCCATTTCTCATACTTTTATCACCAAAATTGCCATAATAATTTAGGCTAAATTCCATTGCGTTTGTGGGATTATTTAGCACGAGGCTACTTCCAGCATTAGCGTAGCCCAAAAAATTATCATTATCAATCATCATTAGCACTTCATTATTTAGCAGATTTAGCGTGGCTGTGGCTAACTTCGTGGCGACATTGTAGCGAATCCCACCGCCTATATTTAGCCCCACGATTAGATTATTATTAGGAATCGCAAAATATTTATTGTAATCCACCCCCAAATCTGCGTAAATCATATTATAATTTGCCTTGTGGTAGGTTTCCTCACTGACATTACTTGCAGCATTAAAGACATTTATGGCATTTGCTTTTAGCATTTTATAATCAACACCAAGTTCTAAGCTAATGTCTCCGCCTTTATCCAAATCAAAGTCTTTGCCATACGCTATACCAACGCCAAGCCCCAAGCTATTTGGCTTATGTTTTGCGATTTTCATAGAGCTAACTTCATTTAGAAAATAAAAGAAATCCCCACGCGCTTTTAAAAACATATCATAGATTAAATCCAACTTATAATTTATGCCTAGCATTAGATTATTTGTAATAATATTAAAATTTTTATCCAAATTATCGCCCACTTTGTCGCCCTTTAATTGCCCATAGCTAAAGGCAAAATGTGCGCCAAGCGTGTTATTTTCATCGATTTTCCCGCTAAATGCGCTTATAAATCCAAACTCTACTCCACTTAATGATAAGTCATTATTATCAAATACATTATGCCCGATGATTGGGCTAAAGATTGCATAATATTTATCATATTCAAGTGGAGAGCTAGGAAGATTCGCGCTTATATTTAGCGCATTTGATTTGTTATTTTTAGAAAATGAGGCACTTAAATCGCTTCCTTTGGTATCACTCTTATGCGATAAAGTCGCCGAAGAATCAAAAATAGACACATTTCTTTGTTGAAATATGCCTTTAGATTCGCTAGATTTCAGCGAATCGCCACTATTTTTTGTGAATCGCAAATCCTTAAATAGCATTTCATCTGCTTTTGTGCTTTTGGATTTATCACTTGCTTTGCCATATCCATTGCTTTGATTGCCAAAAAGCTCTAAGATTGGCTCATTTTCACCTTTTTGTTGCTTATCTAAAAAGTCCTTTGCGCCACTAATAGCGGTATTTTCTCTGCGTCCATATTTGTGCTTAAAGATAAGTTTATTGCTTAGCAAGTAGAGATTATTCATCTCTTTTATATTAGATTTAAATGTCGCAGTTGTGGGGCTATTTACGATGATAGGATTATTGCTTTTGCCACCACTAGAGCCACCTCCACCAGAGCCACCACCGCCTCCGCCACCTTTGCCGTCATTTATTCTAAAAAAGTTACCATTGCGCTCTACGGAATACAGCATATAAATTAAGTCATTAAAAGCCACTTTATTCCAAATCTCATCAGCACTTAGATTTGAGCCATAGATTATCTTATTTATATTGTAGTCTTTATTCATTTCAAACATAGTGGCATTAAGCGTAACAGAGACTTTGCCATTTAAGACAAGATTCGTTACATTGCTTACTGCTAGGTGTGCGATAGTATCCGCGCTACTACTAGCAAATCCCTCAAATGCGTTAAAAGTATTTGCACTCTCATTTATATGTAATCCCCAGCTTACATTTTGCGAATCGCCAGTAATTTCTAGCGTATTTATATTTGCAAACTGCACGAATCGCCCATTATGATTAAATGCCCTGATAGTCCCACTATTATTTAAAGTAATATTTGTGCTATTGCTATTATTTCCCTCTATGCCACCCATATTGCCAGTGTTATTAACAGTGGTGCTAAAGTTATTTGACCGCAAAAATCGCACACTGCCAGAAATATATCCATTATTATTAAAGCTACCCAAATTTGGCGAGTTGGTTTCGGCAGCAAATGTTACACTTGCGCTTCCATTTGTGATGATATTGCTATTATTAGTGAAATCGCTTAAATTGTAGCTACTATTGGCATAAGGGTATTGAGAGCCTCCCGAAACTGATATGCCCTCTGCTCTTAAAGTGTAATCGTTTCTAAAGTATCGCCACGGCTCTACAAGCCCTATTACTCCACTTATGGTTATGTCAGCATTTGTTGTAAGGCTATCTCTTGCTTGGTCTCGCGGGTCTGTAGAATAGCGCAGATACAAAGAAGTGTAACAATTCTGCGCCGCCGAAGAGCAATATCTATTTAGATTATCTGCATAAAGCCCATTACTTAGCGCAAGTAGCAAAATACAGCATTTTATATATGGCTTTATCGCATTTAAACAACAAGCATTTGGCATTTTGTGCTACCACCTAACTTGCCATTCAAAATTCCCAATATTGCTCATACTTCTATCGCCATAATTGCCATTAAAATTCAGTCCAAATTCCATACTATGGGTTTTGTTTTCCAACACATAGCTAAAGCCTAAATTCACATAGCCCATTACTATATCGCTATCTAGCGTAGCATTTATGGTGGTGTTATTAAAGATGATTTTATTTTTTGCAAGTGGTGCGGTGGTATGCACTCTAAGCCCCAAAGCAGTATTTAGCCCCCAAAGTCCAATATTAGTATCAAAATATTTTTTATGCCCCACGCCCAAATCCAAATATAGCATTTTATAAGTCGTGTTATCATAATATCCAAGATTTTCGCTATTAGAGATATAAGTCAAATTGATTGCTCTACTAGAAAGCGTCTTATAATCTAGCCCCACTTCAGGGCTTAGCACACCATATTCGCCAAAGTCAAAATCCTTGCCATAATATGCGCTTAAGCTAAAGCCTATGTTATCTGGCTTGTGATTTGCGATTTTTGTGGAGCGCACTTCATTTATAAAGTAAAAGAAATCCGCCCTAGCTTTGATAAACATATCATAGATAAAATCAAATCTATAATTTAGCCCAATCATAAAATTCATATTTGTCATTTTAAATTCATCATCGCTTTTATCATTTAATGTCCCATAGCTAAAGGCAAAATGTGCGCCAAGTGTATTTGCCAAATCTAATTTACCGCCAATCCCTGTGATAAATCCGCCCTCTAATCCCGATAGCCCATAATTTCCAGATTCATAAAAATAATTATGCGCGATATATGGCGTAAAGAAAAAGCGATATGTATTTTTTGATAAATCGCTATTATTAGAATCGCTAGATTCGTTTGATTCGCTTATATTTTGCGATTCGCCCATATTAGATTCACTTAAATTGCTTGATTCCCCGCTAGATTCACCATTAGATTCGCCCACATTATCCGCCAAACGCAACGAATCGCTTTTATAAAAGAATCTATCATTATTTTTTAGCGTTTTCATCGCTAGATATTTGCTATATCCATTTAGTTCTGCTTTAGTAAATGCGCCACTTGTGCCCTTGCCACCACCGCCAAATATTTGAGAGTTACTTTTTAAAAACATAGAGTTCATTGATTTGGCATTTGATTTATTTAGCTCTGTGATAGGCGTATGGACATCTTTGCCACTTGCCAAATTCACACGAAAATAGCCACCATTTGCCGTAATCTTATATAAATCATTTTTGGCAACTATGCGTGAAATATCTATATTTGGCAGAGTTATGTTAAAGTCATTTGGTTTTACTATAAGATTACTTAATAGATAATCTTTTCCTAACTCAAAATTCTCGCCAAATTCCAATATCAGCCTTGAATTATTATCATAAAATCTTAGCGTGTGAGTATCGCCATTACCCGCTATAAATAAATGTGAGTTAGAGACATTGGTGTCATAAGTGTAGGTATTAAAGTCATTGGCGCTTTTATCTAATTTTAGAGCAAAATTTTTGATATATATACTACTATTATTATGTCCGTTATCTGCATCTATGGTGTTTGTCATAGTTAGATGCCCGGTAGATTGTAAATATGTAAATGGTTGCATAACACCACGATTATCTATAATGACCGTTTTGCTGCTAGTATGCACACCATTCATAGTCCCAAAGTTTTTGACAATGGCGACTCTAGCATCCATTCCAACAAAAGACAACGCAGGAGATTGATTAGTAGTTAAAACGCTCCCATAATTGATAAATTCCCTTATATATCCTTCAATCCGATTTTCATATCCTACTCGAATAGCTACCCTACTATTGTTAATAGTGCCGTAATTTATAAATCTATCAATATTGCGCCAATGAATCTGAATCATTCCTCCTGTTATGCTTCCTGTTATGCTTGAGTAGTTTATAAAATTACGCATTTCTACTCCGCCTCTTATTTCAAATCCACTACCATTCCCAGTAAAGTTAATAGGAGCATAGTTTATAAAATTATCAATGACATCACTATCAAAGTCTATTAAGCGCACACTAATAGAGCTATTGTTTGTTACTGTGCCACTAACTTGCTTTACAGTGCACCATATTTCACTAGGATTAGGTTTGCAAAATTCACTTAATTCCACTGCATTTAATATAGAAAATCCACATAGCCACAACGCTATCAATAACTTACGCACCATTTTTACTGCTACCATAGCACACTCCATTTGAATCCTCCCCCATTGCTTACGCTTCTATCGCCAACGCCACCGATATAATTTAGCTCAAATTCCATATCAAAATTTGCAGTTTCTAACACATAGCTACCGCCTATGCTGTAATATCCAAGCGCGTTGTCATTATCTATGGTCATATTGACGCTACCGCCTCTACTTAGAAATACTTTGGATTTTGCTAGGGCGTTATTAGTGAGATTATCCCTATATCCTACCTTTGCATTTAGTCCCCATAGCCCAATACTTGTGCTAAAGTATTTACTATATGCCAATCCCAAATCCAAATATAATAACTGATAAAACGCCTTATCATAAGTCTCATATACGGTATTTGAGGCATTGCTTATCGTCATAGATTTTTGATGAAGCATTTTATAATCTAACCCCGCTTCTACACCTAAGCTACCAAAACTACCCAAATGAAAATCCTTACCATAATACGCGCTCATACCAAAGCCTATATTATTAGGCTTAAGCGTGTTTATAATGGTTAGTGATTTTATTTGATTCATAAAATAAAACGCATCGATTCGCGCCTTTAGATAGGTGTCATAGATAAAATCTACTTTGTAATTAAGCCCTAAATTTAGATTCATCGATTTAATATTAAATGCCTTGTCATTGCTATCTTTTAGATTGCTATAGCTAAAGCTAAAATGTGTGCCTAGCTCATTATTTTCATCGATTTTCCCGCTAAATAGCGTTACAAAGCCCACATCTAGGCTAGAAAGATTATGCACTCCAGATTCAAAGAAAATATTATGATTCACAAATGGTGTTAGCATAAAGCGATATTTGCCTTTTTGTGGCAAATCGCCTTTATCATTTAGCGATTCATCGCTTTTAGATTTAAGTGTTTCATCGCTCCTAATGGCATCTAGTCGATAGCTTGATTCCGCTAAAAATAGCGAATCGTTTTTATAAAAGAATCTATCATTATTTTTTATTGCTTTATTTGCCAAATATTGCTTTGCGAAATCCACTTTAGCCACTTTTATTTTACCTGCACCACTGCTAAATATCATCGCATTGCTTGTAAGCATTAGGCTTTGCATAGTCTTTGTATTTGCCTTATTTAGAGCATTCATTGTGCTATTTTTGGCGTTTATGCCGATTTTAAAGGTATTATTGCTACTTTTTGTTATCTCATATAAATCGCTTCGTGTCGTCAATCGACTAAAATCTACTGCTATCTTACCACCTGCATTATCATTACGGAGTTCATCGATGATTAACTTATTTATAGCATACTCTTTTCCTAACTCAAAATTATCACCAACATCTATGATAATCTTTGAATTACTATCCTTAAATCTCACATTTGCTACATTTTGTAATATCAAATGTGAGTTTATTTTATTTTTATCTTGCACAAATTCGCCTGTATTAAAGATAGATGCGTTGAGGTTGATTGTCAAAGCATAATTTTCTAACACTAAATTACCAAGAGCGTTGAATTGAAGCGCACCATTATCAGCCTCAATCGCGCCTAAATTATTTATAATGATTGTATTTGTAGATTGAGAGGCTATAGCACCCATTACACCTGCATTATAGATATAAGTCGTGCTATTTTGATTATTAAATTGTAGCTTATTACCACCAAGAAAATTGCCGTAGTTAAGGATATTGCTAATCGCTCCATTAGCGCCAATAGTAAGTGTAGCGTTTATAATGTAACTATTCTGAAGATTCAAATTGCCATAGTTGATGAGATTATTCATCGTGGCATTTATTTGACTATTAAAGTCTGTTAAAGTTAGATTGCCGTAGTTTCTAAAATCATTGACATTTGCGCTAAAAGAGATACTATTGCGTGTCAAATCTTTGTGATTTGTGATAAGGGCATTTGGTGTAGTTATGGAGCAAGTATCATTTGGACATAGCGTTTCTAGCTCGATAGCATTTAGCGTAGTAAAAAATATACAAAAAAGTGATAATATTTTAAGTTTTAGGCATTTTCCCCCCCCCCCATAAGTGGGCGAATCGCAATAACTATGCGAATCTTAGACGCATAATCTCTACCAAATGTCATCATTAAAACCCCCAAGTAATATGTCAAATTATGTCAAAGGCGAAAAATCGGCGAAATTATAGCACTAAAAAATATATTTTTGCAAAAAAATAAGCAAAATTTAAATGAAATCTTAATATTATCACGCTTTTGGCGATATAGCCAAATATCAAATTTTAAGGAGAGTATTATGAATTTCAAAAGCAAAATATTTGCACTAATTATCGCGCTAGTCTTTGGCGCAAGTGTGGCAAGTGCTGAGGAAAGTGGCGTATTTTTTGGACTAGGCGTAGGATATGGCGACCTAAAGTTGGAATCAAAGGTTTCGCTAAATGGCGTTAGCGCAAAAACAGAGGCAAAAGGGGGGGGGCGTAGTATATGGTGCAGTGCTGGGCTATAAGCAGTTCTTTAATCCCTATGTTGGCTTACGATACTATGTAAGCGCAGACGCTACACACGCTAAAACTAAATATCAGGGCGATACAAGCCGTGAAATGATATTTATCAATTACTTTGCAAATGTGGATTTTCTAGTGAATTTTATCGGTGGTAAAGAGGGCGATTTAGGCTTATTTGTTGGGCTAGGGCTTGGTGGCAATACACTTACAGGCAAAGGTGGCAAAGATACTATCGATGCTCTAAAAGCACTAGACTTAAAGCCAGATAGCACAAGCATAGGCGGTGTATTTAATATCGGGCTTCGCACAAATATAACACAAACACACGGATTAGAATTCATCGCTAAAGTCCCCGTAGTTCCACTAATCCTAACAGATATGACTAGAACAGGTGGCAATATCAGCACGAATACCAAAGTATCTATCGGTCCTACTTATCAACTGCTTGTGCGATATATAGCTAGTTTTTAGAATTTTATGCAATTTAGCACTGCCTTGCGGTGCTAAAATCTTTTTTTATTTTGTCATTGCGAGATTCGGCGTTAGGCAAGTCGTGGCAATCTACCAAAAGATTCGTCATTGCGAGACGAATCGCAGATTTTATAAACAATCCAAAATAATCCATACAAATCCGCCCCGATTCGTAATTGCGAGATTCGGCAACGCCGAATCGTGGCAATCCAAACTAATATCACTTAAAATTGCCTACGATTCACAACATTTTATTTTTAATAAATGATATTAAAGGTTTAAATTTATGCTTGTGTTATAGTCCCATTGCAATCAAACGCAAAATCATTTAGCTTTGGCTTGTGGGCGTTTGATTGACAATAATTTTTGGGAGGTCAATTATGACAAAATATATTTCAGGTGTGGTTAAGCTAAACGAATCACTAGAGCAAATCGAGTTTGAAAGTGCCAATATACGCCTATCGCTTATGCAAGAAGCCATAAGCGGAGTGGTTACAAGTAAAGGTTTTTGGGAGACTAAGATAGTTAATGATAGCATAGCCCTTTACGACCCTGACGCAGATACTAAGTGCCACTTTGGAATGCTAGTGGGGTATTTTGATGAGTGCTGGTGGTTTGGAATTGTGCTATTTAAATCAAGCGATTTGGAAGCCTCCACAGCGGATAAGCTACAAAAAGTAAGCGATATTTTAACCCAAAGCGGGGTAAAAATATCGTTGCAAAGCGATTACTATGTGTATGCAGATTCCGCTGGGGTGGTCGCGTGTGAGGATTTTAGCGAGTTTATGCCAAAAATGCTTAACGCAATCGATGATAATAATTCGCTACTATATCAAATCAATGAGATTTTGCGTAAAGAGCTGAAATAGTTAGCATTTGATTAGATTCGCCCCTTTTAGATTCACAATCTAAAGGGGCAATTTGTGGTTAGATTTGTTTATCTTTTAGATAGATTTTAGAATCGCCCTCATCAAAAAATGGCATTTCGTTTGATTTGCCATTTATGAATCCATCTAGCAATGGTTTTATGTGAGCCTTTGCAAATTCCATAAAATTTTTATCATTTACCATATCACTTTTGGCATTATTGCAAAAGGCACAAGCAAGGGCGCAATTTGATTCATTATATGGCTTGTTTGGATTAAGTTTTTCGATTTGCAAAGTCGCAGTAAAGCCACGCTTTTTGGAATATAGTGGTGGTAGTTTTTTATCTTGTTTGTCATCATTGTTATGTGGCTTTTTATCTTGTTCATTCTTATCATTTTTTACTTTGAATAATTTTTCTAAATCTTTTTCGCTTGTGCCACAATAACAGCATTCTTTAGGTTGAGATTCATACCACTTATAAAATCTTTCAAATGTCCTAAAGCCAAAATCACCGTCATTATATTTTTCAATCAATCCATCAAATTTGTCATCAGCTTTTACAAAGCCCCACGATTTATGTTCTTTAGCCTTTAGTGCCCATTGCGTAAATTTACCTACATTTGCAAATCCTGTCCTATGCTTTTGTCCTGCCCATATATTTTTTACTTTTTTAAATTTTTCTTTTAGCGATTCTATTTCGCTAGTTTTTGATTTATCACCAAAAACTTTACAAGCCAACCATTCATTTATTGTCTTGCAATCTTTTTTATGCTCATCATCTGGTATATAATCCCAACTTGAAGCTATTGCGTGGGCAATTTGCCCCTTGTCATTTTTAAAGATTGGCTCTAAAGCCAACTCAATATACCTTTCCTCTTGCGGTGTTAATTCACTCATAGTTACTCCTTATAAAAAAATATGGTGGCATTATATCAAAAAATCACGCATTTCCACTTAATTCACTTTTTAATCGCACATAGTTTTCGCGTCCATATTTGTAGTTTGGCTCTGCTTTGTAAGACTTTTTATAATATTTCAACGCTTTGCGTAGATTTTGCTTTACGCCTTTGCCTTTTTCATACATAATCCCTAGCTCATAGTAAGTAGCACTATCCACTATCAAATCCGCAGATTTTTGCAATAATTCCACCGCTTTTTTGTAGTCGCGCTCCACACCTAACCCACCTTTATACATAAGGGCTAATTGATAATAAGTGTGTCCTTTTAGCATATTATCAACAGTATCTATTGCTTTTTGATATAGCATAAATGTTTTGTTAATATCACGCTTCACTCCATTGCCATAGTAATACATTGATGCTAACATAAAACAGCCAAAGTTATCACCGCTATCTATCGTCTTTTGGTATAACTCTATTGCTTTTTTGTAGTTTTGCTCCACACCATCGCCACACTCATACATAGCACCCAAATGAGAGTAAGCACTTACATCGCCTAAATCTATGGCTTTTTGATAATATTTTATCGCTTTTTTATAGTTTGGATTCACACCATAGCCATAGTGATACATTAAACCCAAAGCACTATAACAAACGCCAATTTTTAGTCGGCAACCTTTTAAAAGCATTTTTCTAGCTTTGTAGCAATCCTTTTCATAGCGACTATTAGATAGCAAGTAGTTATATAGCCGACATAATCTTTGATATGCTATATATAGCGCAAATTGCAATATTTTATAATCAAATACCACTTCATCGCCACTAATATGCCTAAATGTGGATTCAATGCCATTTTTCACTTCATCGCAAAATGTCTCATAGTGCGCTTTAGCATTAGCAAAATCCCTTTGAATCTCACGCAATCTCGCCGATACCAACAGCGCACAATAATCTTTGTGCGAATCAAATCTCTCTTTGTAGTATTTGGCACACTTGCTCAAACCCCTATCATCGCAATAATGCGCGATGAAATCTCTATCGTTGCTATTCATCTATGGTCTCATCAATGTAGTAACCACCAGAATCAAACTCTGCTAATCCTAACATTTCCCTATAAAATTCATATATAGAACCACCATAATACCAAGCAAAATTATCCCCACTATGCACCATATCTCTTTTGGCATTTTTGCATAATGTGCAAACTAGGACGCAGTTATCATTATCTCCGTATTTTCCTTTTGATTCCCTTTTATCTATATGCAATGCTGCGCTGATAGAGGGCTTTGTGGAATATGGCTTTTCTTTTGTCATCGCAATATCTATGAGATATTTTCGCTCAAAAATTTGCTCTAAATCGCACTTTGGCGTGTTGCAATAGTAGCATCTATAATCTTGCTTTTTTAGTTGCTTTAAATACCACTCATAAAATTTCGCAAAGCTACCAAAATTTTTTCTTATCGCATATTTGGCGAATCTCTCTTTAATATCGCGGATATTTTTATAAGATTTGCTCTTATAAAAACGATTGATTTTTTCTTTGGTGATTCCTAGTTTTAAAAGTTCGGTTTGTTTGGATTCAAAGATTTGGGTTTGTGTGGGCAAATGATATGGATTTTTATCCACATATTCCACAATAAAAGACACTAAAGATTTTCCCTGCTTTGCGTTTAATCCACCACTTTGATTGTTTTTCATTTTTTGTCCTTTTGCATTAAAGTCAATCAAAAATCTTTGATTGCTAAAATGCTTTGTAGCATAAAAATAACTCTAAACCTTTTTTATTATTTTTTAAAAATGGATTTTGTGGATTAGTTGATATTTGTAGGACGAATCGCACAAGATTTCCGTGCGATTCATAAAAAATCTACGCCCTTTTTCTATGCTCTAGGGCGTGTTCGATAATCAAAAATGCCGAGCCTAGCACACCAGCGGTTAGCGAGGCGATGATAATAGAGAGTTTTGCCAAATCCGTGCTTGGCACACTATTTGGAAATGATAGATTCGCCACGAAAATCGCCATTGTAAAGCCGATGCCACCAAGCATTCCCGCGCCTAGTATGTTTATCCAGCTCACAGATTCTGGCTTTTTGGCGAGTTTCACTTTGTCGCAGATGAATGTAAATAGCGTGATTCCAAGCGGTTTGCCTATGACAAGCCCTAGTATTATGCCTAGCATTATGTGGTCGATATGCCAATTTATATCCGCGCCGATTGCCACTCCAGCGTTTGCGAAGCCAAAAAGTGGCATAATAAGAAAGTTGCTCCACGGAGAAATCGTATGCTCTAATCGCAAGAAAGGATTTTGCACACCTTTTGCTTGACTTAGAATCGCGCCTAGCGAGTGCATTTGCTCACTATGAAGCAAAATATTTTCCCTCTCTTTGTCCTTGCTTAAAAAATGTGTGATTGTCTCATTTATCACCACTGCAAAGGGCTTTGATTCAATCTTTGGCTTGACTGGAATCGTAAAGGCAAGTGCCACCGCCGCGATTGTGGCGTGAATCCCCGTGTTATGCACAGATAGCCACAGCAACACGCCCACAGCCATATACGGAAACAACGAGCGGACATCTAGCTTATTGAAAAGCACTAGCACCACAAGTAGCCCGATAGACATTAAAAACCACGAAATCGCAAAATCGCTTGTGTAAAAAATCGCAATGACGATAATCGCGCCCAAGTCATCAGCCACCGCCAAAGTTACCAAAAAGACTTTTAGCGCGACAGGGACGCGTTTGCCAAGTAGCATCATCACGCCAAGCGCGAAAGCAATGTCAGTTGCCATAGGAATCCCAAAGCCATTTTGGCTTGGAGTGCCGACATTGAGCGTAAAATAAATAATGCCCGGGGCTATCATACCGCCAAGCGCGGCAAGGACGGGGAATGCCGCCTTTTTAAAGCCCACTCACTCGCCAAATAAAAACTCTTTTTTAATCTCTAGCCCGATTACAAAAAAGAAAAACGACATTAGCACATCATTTATCCAATGGTGCAAACTCATACCGATAAAAGTTTCGCCTACATACACGCCAAGCGGGATTTCCCACAAGTGGAAATAATACTCCGCCAAAGGCGAGTTTGCCACTATCATCGCTAAAAGCGCACATATAAAAAGCAGGATTCCACCTGCCGCCTCGCTGCTGAAAAACGCCTTAATCGCACTCATCTAAAGCCCTCCTATTGTAGCTTGAAGTTGAATTTATAAAATAAAAATGCGAATTTTAGCATAAGTTTAATGCAATGTTAAGAAATTATAGAAATATTCCAAAATTTTTTGGCAAATAGTGCTGATTTTTTGCTTATGGCTAAAATTCTAAATCAAATAAAATTTCACTAAACCTACGGATTTTGTTTTGATTTTGTGCGAATCGGCGAGGTTTTGTAGGCATTTTAGCGAATCAGGGGTTAGCATATTGTGGATTTCGCTTACTTCCAAAGGACGCCGTTTTAGTAAATCTAAAATCTCAGATTCGCTTAAATTAAGGCGATTTGTAGCGTTTGAATCGTGCGAATCGCTCGAGTTTTTTGAATCGCTAGGCACATTTTTTCGTTGCGGAATGCTAACGCAAAGATTATAAAATAGCTTAGAAATATTAGAAATTTGCTCCATACTCACAGCCTCTACATTATAAGCTGGTGGTCTATCAATCGTGCCTATATCCACTCTATCAACGCCTATTTTACGCAAAAATTCCGCTAGTGGAATCATAGATTCTTCATTGTCATTGATATTTTTCACTAGCAAAATCTCACAAATAAGCATATTACGCCGAATCTTTGCATAAGATTCAATGCCATTCATTATCAAATCTAAATCCAAACTCTTATGAATCCTATCGATTTTTTTATAAGTTTTTTGACACGCCGAATCAAGGCTAAATTTTACCATATCAAAGTGATTTAGCGCGTTTTGGACGCTTTTATCGCCGAATCTTGAGCCATTACTCAAAATTAGCGTTTTTACGCCTCGCGGTAAAAACGGCTTAATTGCGACTATGAAGCCTTCTAAATGCGGATACAAAGTTGGCTCACCATTTGCCGTAATCGTCAAAACATCAATATTTTTATGCGTCTTTAGCGCGGTTTTCGTGGCGTCAAGCAACAAATCTAATGGCAAAATATCACTAAATCGCTCCACGCTTTTTGCGCCCTGCAACTCGCAATATACGCAGTCAAAATTGCACTGCTTTTTTGTGGGCGATAAATCCACGCCAAGCGAGTTGCCAAACCGCCTAGATTGCACGGGTCCAAAGATGATATTCATTGATTTTGCCCTTTAAAACGAACTAGATTCATAGATTCGCCTTTCAAATGCCACTTAAAACGCCTACCTAGCCGTTTTTGTTCGCACCATTTGCACGAGTTTTGCCACACTCTCACGGGGCAAATCTGGCAACATTCCGTGTCCCAAATTAAAAATATGCCCTTCTTTTTTGCCCATAATGCTTATAATCTCATCAATCCCCGCTTCCATTGCTTTCTCATCATATAATCTAGCGGGTTCTAAATTGCCCTGCAAAACGAATTTTTTCCCCAAAAACTCTTTGGCATTTTGTAAATCACAGCCCCAATCCACACCAAAAACCTCAAAATTCACACCCTTTATCGCGCCAAATCGTTGCAAATATCCGCCCACGCCTTTGGGAAATACGATGATAGGGACTTTAGGATATTGCGCTTTGAGATAATCCACAATATCCAAAATATATTTGAATCCAAACTCCATATACGCGCTAGGCTCAAGCGCACCAGCCCACGAATCAAATATCATCACGGCATTTGCCCCAGCCTTTATTTGCCCCTCCAAATACGCCTTTAGCTCCTCGCTTATGCGCCTTAAAATGCTTTTTAATAACTGCGGATTCGTATAGAACATTTTTTTAGAATGCGCGTAAGTTTTGCTTCCCTGCCCCTCAATCATATAAGTCGCCAAAGTCCAAGGCGCACCGCAAAATCCTATCAAAGCCTTATCTTTGGGGAGTTTAGCACGAATCGCACTCACCGCGTCATAAACATAGCTTAGTTTGTAGCTAATATTGCTTTTTAATGCGCTAAAGTCCATTTCATTGCGAATCGTAGTGTGGAATTTTGGTCCCTCATTTGCCACAAAATCTAAATCCATTCCCATTTCAAGCGGGACAACCAAAATATCGCTAAATAAAATCGCCGCGTCTAAATCAAAAATCTCCACAGGCTGAAGCGTAACCTGCGTTGCCAAATCCACGCTTTTGCATAAGTCTAAAAAGCTACCCGCTTTCTCACGCACCGCCCTATATTCGCTTAAATACCGCCCAGCTTGGCGCATAAGCCAAATGGGCGTATATGGCGTGGGCTTTCGCAAACACGCATCGATAAAAATCATATCTTGTCCTTAAAATCGCAAACTTAAAAATTTGGGATTATAGCAAAAATGCTTTTATTGCAAAATTTTTATGCTACAATTTCGTAAAAAAATTTCATAAAATAAATATAGCATTTTTAAAAAAAGGATTAGCTATGGTGGATTACTCAAAATACTCAAATATGGACGCAAAGCAGTTGATAAATTCGCTTATGGCTTTGGAGCGCAAAGAAAAAAAATATCGCGCCGAATCTCAAGCAAAAATCAAAGATATGCAGGAATTGGCGCATTTTTTAAAATCAAAAATCAAAGAAAATTTAGATTCGCCAAAATTTGTGCGTTATGTAGATTCGCAATCCTATAAAATCGCACGGGAAAGAGAATCAAAACGCACAACGCAAGAACAAAAAACATTAGCAAAAGAAGTAAATAATTTGATTTGCAAGGATTATGGTGATGAGCTATGAAATCCACATTAAAAAGCAAGTCGATAAATTTTTGGCAAAACTTGCCAAGTCCGCGCCACACGAATTTGATAAGATAGATTATTTTATAAAAAATGTTTTATCGACCAATGAAAATCCTTGTTTATTGCCAAATGCAAAGCATTTGCAAGGATTTAGCGATAATCGCTATCGGTGGCGAATCGGCGAATATCGCATTATAGGCATTGTCAAAAATGGCGAATTTAAAATTATCGAAGTTGTGAAAATTGCAAGAAAAGATGACACCACTTATAAAGGCAACAAATGAAAATTTATGACTACCTTATCGTAGGCGCGGGGCTTTTTGGCTCAGTCTTTGGCTATGAAGCGAGTAAAAGAAGCAAAAAGTGCCTTGTGATTGACAAACGCAATCATATCGGCGGCAACTGCTACACACAGAGATTTGATTCGCACGGACAAAATATCAATATCCACAAATACGGCGCACATATTTTTCACACGAATAACGCGAAAGTTTGGGCTTATATCAATCAATTTTGCGAGTTTAATCACTTTATCAACTCTCCCCTTGCAAACTATAAAGGCGAAATCTACAATCTACCCTTTAATATGAATACCTTTGCGCAGATTTTTGGCAACGCCACAAAATCAAGCCCACGCGCTTATGGGGGGGGGGGAATCCACTTGCGATTTATTAACTCATTCTAACAACGAATCCAAAGCGCATAAAGCCCAAACGCCCCTTACCCCAAATTTCCTAACCCCACAAAAAGCAAAAGAGATTATACAATCTCAAAAATCCGCTATAAAACATACCCCGCGTAATTTAGAAGAACAAGCCATCTCTCTTGTAGGCAAAGATATTTATGAAAAGCTCATCAAAGGCTACACGCAAAAGCAGTGGGGCAAGGCGTGTGCTGATTTGCCACCAAATATTATCCGCCGAATCCCTGTGCGATTTATCTATGACAATAATTATTTTAGCGACCCATATCAAGGCATTCCCAAAGGTGGCTACACAGCGATTTTTGAAAAGCTACTAGCCCATTGCGAAGTAAAGCTAAATACGGACTTTTTAAGCGACAAAGCGCATTTTCACAAAATCGCCAAAAAGATTATTTTCACAGGGGCGATTGATAGCTATTTTGACTATGCTTTTGGTGCGCTAGAATATCGCTCATTGCGTTTTGAGGAGCGGATTTTGGAGTGTGAGAATTATCAAGGCGTGGCGGTTATGAATTTTACTGACTATGAGACGCCTTATACGCGCATTATCGAGCATAAGCACTTTGAGTTTGTGCAAAGCCCTAGCACGATTCTTAGCATTGAGTTTCCTCTATCTTGGGACATAAGCAAAGAGCCATTTTATCCTATCAATGATGAGAAAAACGTCGCCCTTTATGCCAAATACAAAGCCTTAAGCCACAAAGAGCCAAATATCATCTTTGGCGGACGACTTGGCGCGTATCAGTATTATGATATGGATAAAATCATAATCGAAGCGTTGAATCTAGCAAAAAAGGAGTTGCAATAATGAATAAAAATAACCCCAAAATCTCTATCATAATTCCCACGCTAAATTCCGCGCACTATCTCAAAGAATGCGTTGAATCCGTGCTAAATCAATCCTTGCGCGACATAGAAGTCATCGCCGTAGATGCAAAATCCACTGACGGCACATTAGAGATTTTACAAGATTACGCAAAGGGCGATTCGCGCTTAAGCGTCATAATTAGTGAGCGCAAAAGCTACGGCTACCAAATGAATCTAGGCATCGCCAAAGGAAAAGGCGAATATATCGGCATAGTCGAATCCGATGATTTCGCCAAGCCCACAATGTTTGAGCGACTTTATAGCATAGCAAAAGCGCAAGATTGCGACATAGTCAAAAGCGATATTTTATGCTTTCACACGGAAAATGACGCGTATAAATTCACACACACGCCTATAATAAAAAATGCGCGATTTTATAATCAAAAATTTATCTTTGATTCGCACTTAGATTCAAACGCGAATTCACATTCAAACCATATAAAAACCAAAATCCTAAAAACCGCGTGGAAAATGAATCAAAGTAGCATTTTTAAGCGCGACTTTTTAGAAAAGCACAGCATTAGATTTAACGAATCGCAAGGCGCGTCCTACCAAGACACAGGATTTTCGTTTATCACTACGATTTTGGCAGATTCGCTTTATGTGCTAGATGAGGCGCATTATTGCTACCGCACGGACAACGAATCCTCATCATCAAATGACAAAGGCAAAGTGTATTGCATTTGCGATGAGTATGACTATATTGCGCGATTTTTAGAGCGCGAAAACCTTATGGACGCATATTTTGGGCTATTTTATTATCTAAAATTTTGCGGATATTGGTGGAATGTCGGGCGAATCGCCACTGAATCAAAGCTAAAATTTTTAATGCGTTTTCAAAAAGATTTCTCACATTTAAGCAAAGCACAAATCAAATCTTGCGGATTTAAGTGGCATCAAAGGCGCAAATTAGCAAAGATTTTGGATTCGCCACGCGACTTTTATGCCGAGCTTTTAGAGCCAAAACCCAAAGGCTTGTGGCAAAAAATCAAGCATTATCTCAAATATGACTTAAAATTTACACAAAAAAGGAGCAACAAATGCAACCAAAAGTCTCAATCATAATCCCCTGCTACAATGTAGAGCGATATGTGCGCGAATGTATGCAAAGCGTGGTAAATCAAACCCTGCGCGATATAGAAATCATCTGCATAAATGACGGAAGCACGGACAGCACAGGCGAAATTTTGCGCGAATTTGCAAGGCAAGATAAGCGCGTAAATCTCATCGAGCAACAAAACGGAGGCTATGGCGTAGCGGTAAATAATGGCATAGCAAAGGCAAAAGGCGAATATATCGGCATAGTCGAATCTGATGACTTCATAAATCCTACAATGTATGAACAACTCTACACAAAAGCAAAGCAAACAAACGCCGAGCTAGTGAAGTGTAACTTTTTTGTGTATGATTCGCATTCGCTAGAGAAAAATCACACTTACAATCCAAAATACCAAGACTTAAATCTAGCACCAAATTATGCCTTTAATCCAAAAGAGGAATTTAGGCAGATTTTCCTTTTTCACGCGAGTGTGTGGGCGAATCTATATGAATCTACATTTATAAAAAGTGTGAAATTTTTTGAAACTACAAAAGTCTATCAAGATTTGCCATTTGCTATGGAGATTTTGGCAAAGGCTAACAAAATGGTTATCATCAAAGAGCCACTCTATCACTATCGCTTAGAGATAAATCAAGGCAATTCTACGCAATTCATCACGCCTGATAGGCTAATGCAAATGGCAGAAATGACAAAAGAGGCTTTGAATGTGCTAATGCGCTATGGGATTTTAGAGGAAGTCAAGGAGTATTTTTTCGCCCACGCAATGAATCCAAATTATAGTTTTTACTACAAAACAAATTCTAAGATATGGAAAATCTTTGCAAATGAAATGCGTCAAATTTTAGCTCACTATACAAATCCACAATGGACTTACTTTGAGCCAAAAATCAAAAAATGGACACAAGCCATTATGCAGGGCAAAGTGCCAAAGCAAAGTTTCAAACAATATCGCAGAAAAGTATTTAGACTACGCGTAAGGGACGGAGGAATCTACCTAAAACTAGGAAATTTTGAGTGGAAAAAGGCATTTGCCGCAAAACACCAAAAACACGCCAAATAAGGAGCTACGCAATGAATCATAAAGACATTTTCAAAATTCGTTATATAAAAAATCAAATTTTTGAGCAAACTCGTGCGAATGATTTGCTAAATAATGGCTTTTTGAGCAAATGCTATAAACGCGATATTTACGCACAGATAAAATCAAATCCGCTTAAATCGCCATATCTTTTGAGTGTGCTTTTTGCCCGAGCGATTTATAAAAATCTACACGCAAATTGCCACGCATATCAATATCAAGTCAAGCGCAAAATCAAATCAAAGCCATACAAAGCACTTTATCTTGTGCCTTTGTATTTGGTGGCAAAAATCTTGCAAGTGAAAAATTGGGCGCAGTATAAAATATTACTTCGCTTTTGGCGTGGTAAGGTGGATATGCCTTATTTTGAGCTAGTGCTTACTACGCGTTGCACTTTGCGCTGTGAATCTTGTGGGAATCTAATGCAGTATTTTAGCCCCAAAAACAACTATACTTGCACTTTGGAGGGAATCTTTGGCTTACTAGATAAGCTATTTAATGTGATAGATTCTGTTACGCATATCAAAATCATAGGCGGAGAGCCTTTGCTTTTTAAAGACATTGTCAAAGTGGTAGAGAGGCTAGATAGTGAGCCAAAAGTCAAGTCATTTGGTATGGTAACAAATGGCACAATAAAGCTAAAAGAAAATCTACTTACTGCCCTTGCAAAATCAAAGAAATTTTGGCTTGATATTAGCGACTACTCCACTTCGCCAAATCTCAAAATCAAACTCTATCAAAAAGAGATTTTTAGCTCTTTAGAGGCGCATAAGATTCCCTATATCGTCCGCTGGAATGACAATCCGCTAAGCTGGTGGGAGCCGGGCAAAATCTACAAACGAGGCAGAAGCAAAGAAAAAATCATAGAGAATTTTCGTGCGTGTATGATGCCTTGCGTAAGTGTGATGAGCAATGAAAGTTTGCCAAAATCTGCTATTTGGGGGGGGGCAGAATGAATCTAGTAATGAGTGTGGCGAATGTAGCAGTGAAAATCTAAGTGCAGAATCTAAAGGGCAAATTTTTATCTGTCCTGTGGCTAGTTCGCTCTCTCGCTTAAAAGGACTTGGCGAATTTAGCGGGGACTTTATCTCACTTGATTCAAATCTTACAAAGAAAAAGTTTTGGGATTTTTACGCGCAGGACTTTTTCAAAGCCTGTGATTACTGCCACGATATGAGCAAAGGACGGACATATATCCCTATGGCAATACAGACAGATAAGACGCTAGAGCTAAGGAGGTGAGATTTGACTGGCATATATTTTGGCAATAATTGCATTTTTAGATTGTAAATTATATAATCACGCACTTAATAAACACTTATAGTATGTAAGGGCGTATAATGCAACTTAAAAAAATAAAGATAGAGAATTTTCGTAGCTATGAGAGCGTAGAAGTAGATTTGACTGATTTAAGTGTTATCGTAGGCAAAAATGATATTGGAAAATCTACCATTTTAGATGCCTTAAATATATTTTTTGAAAACGAAAAACCTATGGATAATGATGTTAATGTTTATTTAACAAATAAAGAAATAAGCATAACTTGTTTCTTTAGAGTCGAAACTAATATGCCTATATTTTTAGATTCTACTGAAAGTGAGAATACGCAGACTTCATTAGAAAGTGAATATTTGCTTGATAATAATGGATTTTTGCAAATCAAAAAAGTTTTTGAAAAAAGCAGATTAAAAAATGTTTTTATCATAGCCAACTATCCAACAAATTTGGATAAGCCTTTGATTACTCTTAAAATTGCTGATTTGAAAAAAGAGGTTGAAAAATTTGAAAATCAAAATGTCAATAAGACTACTAAAAAAGCAATGAGAGAATTTTTGTTTAACCAACAAGAAAGCCCCAACTTAAATATGCAAGAAATAAATGTAAATTCCAAAGAAAGCGATATTGCAGATATTTATGAAAAGTTAAAATTAAAATTACCACAATTTATGTTGTTTAGAGCAGATAGAACAAACACTGATAAAGATGCTGAAGTTACCGACATTACAAAGGCGATAGCCAAAAATGCTGTGGCGGAAGTGGAGCAACAATTTATGAATATAAAACAAGAAATAAAGCAAAAAATACAAGACTTTTCAAATCAAACACTTGAAAAACTAAAAAATTTTAATGAGGATATTGCAAATTCTTTATCTGTAAATATGCAAGATAAGGCTTTAGAGAGCATATTTAGCTATGAATTTAAAAGCGATGATGAAATACCATTTAATAAAAGAGGTAGTGGGGTAAAGAGATTATTTCTATTGAGTTTCTTTATAGCAGATTCTGAAAGACAAAATCACTCAAATATGATTTATGCCATAGAAGAGCCTGAAACCTCGCAACACCCAGATTTTCAAAGAAAAATTATTGAAACACTAAAAATAATATCTAAAAACCCAAATAGACAAGTGTTAATCACGACTCATACACCTGAAATAGTTAAATTGGTAGGTAGAGATGAAGTCATATTTGTTACAAAAGATGAAAATAATGCAAGAAAGATATTGCAAAAAGAAACATTAAATATTAAGCAAGTTGTTGAAACTTTGGGAATATTGCCTTATGTATCATACAAAGGAGTTTTGTTTGTAGAGGGTGAAAACGATATAAAGTTTTTTAAAAATTTAAATAAGATTGATTTATTAAGAGATATTTTTGATATTGAAAGCATAACAATCATTCCATTGCGTGGCAGTGGAAATATTGAAAATTGGGTAAAGCGAGATTATCTAAAAGATAGCAATGTTAAGCAAATATATTTCAAGGATAGAGATGATAAAAAACAAGAAAATATTATTGAGCAAGACAATATAAAAGTTATAATTACACAAAAACGAGAAATAGAAAATTATTATCCCATAGATATTGTGGATAATTATTTTAAATCTAAATTAGAATTAGATTCTATATTTTCGCAAGATGATAAAAATGAATGGGATAATGCAGATATTGCCAGAATAATCTCTCAAAAAACAACAAAATTTAATGAACAAACAATTAAGACAATGTTTAATTGTAAAGATATGTGGCAAGATATTAACGAAAGTAACTTACAAAATTTTGATGAAATCAAAAACTGGTTTGAAACTATGCGAAATTTTTTTATTTAATAATATTATCTTAAAAGCCCCATTCTTGATATGTTATCAATTTTTATGAGTCATTCTATGTATCCTCATCACTATCATCTATTCCAAGCATATCTGTATCACTTTTTACGGATTCATTGCGCTCGGTTATAGATTTTTCACTTATAGTTTTTTTAGTTTTTGCGCCTAAATCTTTGATTTTATTTAATCTTGATTCAATGCCACCTTTGCCAAAAAGTTTGGTATTCATATCATCGCTCGTAATACAAATGGTGCTTATAGCACGATTTAGCTTTTCAAAGTCTTCGCATAGCCCTGCAAATTTATCATAGAGCCCACCCATTTCGCTAAATGCCTCTTTTACTTTCTCATCGCTCTCCACATAAGTCCAGCTGATATTTATCGTTTTAAGTGCCATAAATAGCGTGTGTGGCGTGGTTAGATAGATTTGCTTGGCGTATGCGTATTGATAGAGATTTGGCTCGGCACTCAATGCCAAATCTAAAATATTATTATATGGCACAAAGAGCAACATAAAATCATAGATTCGCGTGTGGGCAAATCGCGGATTTTTAGCGGTGAATCGCTCATAAGGCTTTTTGGCGAGTTCATCTATGCGGGATTTTAGATTTTGCGCTATTTGTTTGCAAAGTGCGCTATCTAGTAAATCTATGCTTTTGGATTCACTAGATTCACCCGAATCACTCATAGCGTAATTATTTGGCAGTGAAAATTTCGCATCAATGATAATGCTTCGCTCTTTATCCAAATGCACGATTGCATCGGGCTGCAATCCACGCTCATCGTCTCTAAAGTGTGCTTGAATCTCATAATGCTCCCCTTGAATAAGCCCACTTGATTCAAGCACACTTTTTAATTGCAATTCGCCAAAATTCCCACGAATCTTTTTATCGCCTTTTAAGATTTTGGCAAATTCATCAGCAGTTGCGCCGAGTTTTTGGGTTTGCTTAAACATTGAATCGATATTAGCATTTAGCCGAATCTCATTTTCGCTTAGTCGCTTTGTGTATTGCTCGACTTTGTCCTTTATGGGCGTGAAAATCTCATCTAACACTTTGCGTGAATCTGCATTTAGCATATTTTTATTTTGCTCTAAAAGTGCGTTTTTTTGCGTGTCAAATCGCTTGTCGATTTCCTCGCGCAAAGTCGCTATATTTTTCTCATACTGCGCCAAATCTTGTGCTTTATTGCTTTGGTAATGCGCCTTTAAATCATCTAAATTTTCTTTATGCTCTTTTTTCAAATCAGCGATTTGATTTTCTTTGTCTTTTAGTTGCCCCCTTAAAAAACTATCGCTAGATTTTAGCGTAGCGATTTTCATAATACAAAATCCAAGCGCAACTAGCGCGATGATTAGCAATGCAGAGATAATATAAATCATATTTTTTCCTTAAAAAAGTAAAACTCTTGCGAAGTCTATCTAATTTCAAATAAAATTGCTTAGGTTGTGTGCCAATATCGCCGTAGTCGCTTTATCGTGCGCTTTAGGGCGTTTATAAATCGCTCAATATCATTGCCATTGTGGCTATAATGCAGTGAAACGCGTAGCCAAGCGGGTTTTTGCGCTTTGCCCGAATCTAACAGCGCAATATCTTTTATCTCGCTAATTCCTGTCAAATAATGCCCATAAACCCCCGCGCAACTGCACCCCGCGCGTGTTTCAATGCCGTAGTTGTGCGACAACTCCCACGCCAAATCATAGGGCGACACGCCTTCAATATTAAAGCTAATAATCGGCAAATACGAAGCGTCCAAATCCACGCCATATAGGGCGATTCCACTAATTTGCTTTAGCTCACTTATCAAAATCTCATACAGCACTTTTTCGCGCTTTGCGATAAAATCTAGCCCCATTTCGTTGCGATATTGATACGCCAAAACTGCGCGTAAAAGGGGCAAAATGGGAGGTGTGCCTGAATCCTCGCGACTTTCGATATTGTCAATATAATAATGCGAATTTTCGCTCACATATTTCACGCTACCGCCCCCGCTAAATGTCGGTGGGAGCGTGGATTCAAAGCTGTCTTTGCGAATGAGTAAAATGCCACACGAGCCGATTCCGCCAATTAGCTTGTGTGGCGAGAGAAACGCGCTATCAAAAAGCGATGAATCCACATTGCTATGCGGAGAAATCGCCGCCAAATCAAAGGCAATGTCGATATTTTTTTGGCGCAAAATTTGCGCGATTTGTGCGTAAGGCGCGATGATTCCGCTGACATTTGAAGCGATATTTATGGAGGCAAGGGAGATTTTGGGCAAATCTTTGTGCGAATCACGCGAATCACGCAATTTTTTGGGCGAATCTGCCCGTGAATCTTTGGGCGAATCCGCTTTTGAATCGCGCGAATCTTTTGGCGAATCTATCCCCGAATCCAAAAGCGATTTAATCGAATCCACCGACATTAAGCCATTTTCTAGCGGGATTCGCACTATTTCGCAAAACGCCTCACGCAAGGAAATATCATTTGAGTGATGCTCATATCCGCCCACTAACACGCGCTTTTTTGCCACAGCATTTAGCAAATCGCCCAAATCCGCCTTTAATCTCGGCGGAATATAAAGCCCCTTAATCTCTTGGTATTTTTTCATCGCGCCAGTCGCGCCATAACCGCTTGGAATCACAAAAAAATCCTCGCTTAATTCTAGCAACTCTTTTAAATGCGCCTTTGCGTTTTCGTAAAGTTCGCCCATAAGGTTTGCATTGCGCGAATTTGCCGAGTGCGTGTTTGCGTATCGCCCTAAAATGCTTTGGATTCGCCGTGCGATGACGCGCGATTCTAAGCCACTCGCACTAAAATCAAAGTATAAACTATCGCGCTCCAAAATAATATCATTGCGAATCCAAGAAAGCTCATCACTTTCCACAAGGTTGGCAAAAAAGTCCATTTTTATTCCTTAAATATTGCAAATTTGTTTTTAAAAAATCTTAAGTGCGAATCAACAAAAAATTCGCTAATATTTTAACAAAATTTTTAAGGAAGTTTATGAAACACTACATTAGCTTTATAAAATCCAAAAATCTAGCTACAAATCGGCTTTTTCAAAGCCTAAATTGCTCCATTTTTGAGGGGCGAATCCTCCAATATATGTCAAAAATGTTGCTTGAAAATCAAAATAATTTTTTGGTGGCAAATATCATTGAGAGCGTCTTTGGCAAAAAGGGGCTAGAGGCGACAAGCTACATTTGCCACATAAAATCTTTGCTAAATTTGGAGTTTATTTATCTCACAAATGACGCGCTAAATAGCGAGATAATGCTGCTTGAATTGCTAAATAGCTATGTGGCTTTGACGCCTAGCTTCTTAAAAATCCTAGAAAATGGCAAAAGCGACTTTGCTATGCCACAAATTAGCGCATATAGCGATGATTTAAGCTATCTAAAAGATGAATTTGCCAAAATCGACATTCTTAAAAAACTAGCATTTTTACGGCGCGTAAATAAGGAAAATTCTAATATTTACTCGGAGACAAAAAAGAATTTAGATTCGATGAATGAGTGCATAAATAGGCGACTAAAGATGACAAATCAAAAGCTAGGCGTGGTAAATTTCTTAAAAACAAACGCGCTAAATAATGATGAAAAAGTTGTATTTTTGGCACTTTTAAAAGAGGAATATTACGCCGAAAATGAGCGAATGCGCGAGATGAACGCGCTTTTGGAGCTAATTAGCGAAGATGAGTTTAGCAAGATTAGCAATAAATATATTTTTGATGATAAAAGTGCGCTTATCCAAAATGGGCTAATTGACTATGACGAGGACTTTTTAAACTCTTTTGGTGGCGTGGGAAAGAGCTTTTTTATCCCCTCTCCTGTGCTTTCAAAAATCATTCACCCCAAAAAATCCACGAAATTGCCCATAGATTCGCTGCTAAAAAATCAAGAAATTTTTGAGCTAGTGGATAAAAAAATCGACTTAAAAAATATCATTTTGCCCACCCAAACGCAAGAGCGACTAAATCTACTCATTCAACAGCTTGATTCCAAAGTCATAAATTTGCTAAAACAATGGGGCATAAAGGACAGCAAAAGAGGCATTGACGCAAAAATTATATTTTATGGACATTCTGGCACGGGCAAAACAATCACCGCCTACGCGCTAGGCAATGCGCTAAAAAAGCCTATCCTAAGCCTTGATTGCTCCAAAATCCTATCAATGTATGTGGGTGAGAGCGAAAAAAATGTGCGGAAAATTTTTGATACTTTTAACAATATCACAAAGGATTTGAATAAAGATGCGATTTTGTTGCTCGATGAAGCTGACCAATTTTTGGGGCAACGAAGCACAATGGGCAGTAGTGTGGATAAAATGTATAATCAAATGCAAAATATTTTCTTAGAGCAGATTGAGAAATTTGATGGGATTTTGATAGCGACTACGAATCTGCTGGATAATATTGACGCGGCGTTTTCGAGGCGATTTAACTACAAAATCGAGTTTTTAAAGCCAGATTTCGCCCAAAGGGTGCGGATTTGGAATAAACTACTGCCACGCGAATCTAAGGGATTTACTAGGGGCGATTCAAATAGGGCTAATTCGCGCAAGGGCGATTCGCGGGGTAAAAATGCTAGTGTGGCGATTTATGAAAGCGGATTTAATGTCAAAAATTTGGCAAAATACGCGCTCACAGGCGGACAAATCAAAATCGTAATCAAAAACACCGCCTACAAAGTCGCCACCAAGCAAAAGCCCATTTTTTGCGAGAGCGATTTCACAAACGAAATCAAAAAAGAGCTCGAATCTAGCTTTGAAAACGACAAATCAATGGGATTTTTGAAGTAAAGATTTTTCACTTTAGGAGGCGTTATGCTATGCGTGTTTGACTGCGAGAGTGTGCCTGATACTGCGCTTTTAAGAGAGATTTATGGATATGGTGGGAGTGATTTAGAAGTGTGTGAGAGTGCGTTTGTAGCGCAAAAAGAAGCAAGTGGAAGCGAATTTTTGCCTATCGCATTTCATAAAATCATATCCATTTCCGCGCTAATCTGCGATGATTTTGGGCGATTTGTAAAGGTGGGGAATTTTGGCGATTCAAGTAAAGATTCGCCCAAAGATTCGAGCGATTCAAGCGCGAATCAAGGCGAATCACATAAAGATTCGGCGAATCCAAAAGATTCAAACGCCGATTCGCCCTATTTGCCAAAAGATGAGCGCGAAATTTTAAGCGAATTTTTGCGCTATCTAAACAAAAATAATCCCAAATTAGTCAGCTTTAATGGGCGCAATTTTGACTTACCAGCCATTATGATTCGCGCCCTAAAATATAATCTCAACGCCGAATCTTACTTTGAGAGCGACAACGCCAAACATAATAAAAACAAATGGGAAAATTACCGCGCGAGATATAGCGAGAATTTTCACATTGATTTGCTTGATGCGCTTAGCTCTTTTGGCGCGGCACGGGGCATAAAGCTAGATGTGGTTTGCAAAATGGCGGGAATCGTGGGGAAATTTGACACGAGTGGCGATGATGTGTATAAACTCTACTTTGCTGGGGAATTTCGCAAGATTGATGAATACTGCCAAAGCGATGTGCTAAATACATATTGGCTATACCTCAAATACCAGCTACTGCAGGGCAAAATCGCGCTTTTTGAATACGCGGACTTGCTAAATGTATTTTTAGAAAAAATGCCAAAAGATAGGGATTATAGCGAGGTTTTTGCGGAGGCGATAAAGAAAAGTTTGGCAGATATTGGGTAGAAATATTTTGTTTTTTGTCATTGCGAGACTTGCCTAAAGGCAAGGCGTGGCAAAACAATCCATACCTATCGTCATTGCGAGAATCTGCGTAGCAAAATCGTGGCAATCTATTTTGTTTTTTTGGATTGCTTCGGCGTTTTCAACGCCTCGCAATGACGAGTAAAAAATCGCTAGATTTGTGTAGAATCGTGTAGAATTTTAGTGTAAATCTACTTAAAAAGTTTTTATTCATTTGGTTTTCGCAAAAAATAGAGTCTTTATTCCTCGTCATTGCGAAGAGAATCTATGGATTCGCCGAAGCAATCCAATCCTAATCCACGCCAAATCCACCACAAATCACGCGCCTATTTACGCACTCGTTGCATTAGCCCCATTAGCCATTGTTTAAATCTTTGCATTGCATTTGCCATTGAATTGATACTTGATTTATCGCCCCATTTTAGCACTCCGCTACCATTTTGCACGATTCTTTTTGCGTCATATAGAGTTTTGCATTTGAGTTTGCCACCATAAAGTTTGCAGATTTCATTAAGGTATTCAAAACTTTTTTCATTATCTTTGCTTTGCAATGCCTCTTTATAGCCCTCAAAATTCATATCAAAACTTAGCACTCGCTCATAATGCGTTTGTTTGATTTTCCTTTCTAAACATTCTCTATCTGCTATAATTTGCGGTAGTATTTTTTCGCAAAGTGCCTCTATTTCCTCATATCGCTTTTTGCTTATCTCTGCTTGGGCAAAGACACCAAATAGCGTGTCAAGTCCAAAATCTATACTTCTACACATTGCTACCACAGCGATAGAGCCGATGATTATACTTAGCGCAGGTGCTAAAAATTGAGCGATAAGTGGTGTAAAAATCGCGCTTAATTCTGCCTCAAGTTTTGTTTCAAGTGCTACTACACCTACGACAACGGCAGCAGAAACCAATCCCTTTAATATAGCTTTTAGGCACTCTTGGAAGCTAGAAATTTTGCCTGTGATATAATCATATATGGCGTTATATATGGATTTTGCGGAGTTTCGTAACTTTGTCCAAATTAGCTTTAATTGCCCAGCAATCGATTTAAATATTTGCCCCAAAATACCTACGATTACATCGATTGCACCAAATCCACCACCACGCACAAATGCGCCTTTTATATTTTTTATCACGGCATTTATTAGCCTTTTGATTCGCGTCTCTATACTTACGCTAGAGTCGCCACTAAATGCATCTTTGATTTCATATACTGCGCCACCTGCCAAAGTGCCTAACGCCACCACTACTGCATCGGATAATCCAGCTTGAACGATATGTCCTCCAGCTACCGCGCCTTGCGTGATAAAGGCAGCCGTGCGTGGATTTTCGCATATAATGCGATTTGCAAAGTTATTTGCCTCTAGCATTTCTAATGCCTTTTGTGCCTTTGCTTTTTGTTGCTCATCTTTTGGTTCTTTTATCATTTTTTCTAAATTTTTTTTATGCTTTTTATAATCATCAAGGGGGCATTTTAGCGAATCATTATTCTCCAAATACCTATCTTGCAATAAATCCTCCGTGTTTTGAATCACCTTTAATTGCTCTTTTTTGATGATATTGCCTTTGCTATCAATGGTTACATTATCGGTATTTGTGTGATTTTTTAGTGATTTGCCTTTGCCCTCTCTCGTGTCGCTTTGGATAAGTGCTTGCATATCAGGCGAGTTAAAGTCCATATTTTTTACTTCATCACCATAATTTGCCATTATAAATTCAAGTTTTTCCCTATCTTTTGAATTTAGGTTTTCGATTTTTTTACCACTTTTTTGTAGATTTTGTGCTTTTTGAATCTCAAAAAGCGTGTCGGTAGTATAGGTTTTCTCGCCCTTATTAAAAAATGCACTTTTTATATTTGACGCCCCACTATCTAACTCCTCAAAATACTGCCCAAAGGCTTGTGGATTGTTTTTATGCTGATTATACACGCGCATAGATTCATTACTCATCTTTACACTTGCACCATAAGCCTCATAGGTATTTAGACTAAAGATATTTAGCCCAAATCGCGCTAAAGTTTGCGTCCCTATCTCATCGGTAATCTCTTTTATGATTCCCTCATATTGTAATGTTGCTGACATTTTTCTCCTTTTTGTTTATGTTTGTT
>JBNMHH010000002.1:0-37764 GCA_050872665.1 Helicobacteraceae bacterium | reverse complement strand
GGCGATATGGTGGCTTGCACGGGTGCGGCGACTTGTCAGCTAGGCATTGCGCGTCCGCGCGGTGCAGTGGCAAAAATCGAGGAATATTTAGAGGACAAAGGCTTAGATTTGGATTCGCTAAAAGGCTTTAGGATTCAAATGTCAGGTTGCCCAAACTCGTGTGCGAATCACTTCACGGCAAATCTAGGCTTTTTTGGCAAGTCTAAACGCAATGGAGAGCATAGCTACCCAGCCTATAATGTCGTAATTGGCGGGATTGTGAGTGCGAGTGAAAATAAAAAATCGCGCTTTGCTAAAAAAGTAGCGGATATTTCGGCGTATCATTTGCCTGAATTTGTCTATCGCGTGTTAGCAAAGTATATCGAACAAAAGCCCAAATATCCGCTATTTGAGGACTATGTAGATAGCGTAGGCGAGGCGGAAATCGTAGCGATTGCGGAATCGTTGCAAGAGATTCCTAGTTTTGAAGAAAACACCGCGCCATATTATGACTACACGAGCGACAAACTCTTTGGCGAGACGAGCAAAGAGCGTGGCATTGGCGAGGAACATTTTAAAGAGATTAAACCAAATTAAGGAGTTAGATTGTGAAAAGGATAATTTTTAGTATTGTGGGATTCGTAGCGTTTGCGTTTGGAGCGAATTTTGAGCTTTTAAATGTGAGCTATGACCCTACAAGAGAGCTTTATAGAGCCTACAATGAGGAATTTAGCGCGTGGTATGAGAAAAAGACGGGCGATAAAGTGCGAATCCGTCAATCACACGGAGGCTCTGGCGCACAAGCTAGAGCTGTGATTGATGGGCTTAGTAGCGACATTGTCTCACTCGCACTAGCTTATGACATTGATGCTATTAGCGCAAAAGGTAGTGTGAAAAAAGATTGGCAAAAAGAGTTTGCAAACAACTCTACGCCATATTATTCGACTATCGTATTTTTGGTGCGCAAAGGCAATCCAAAGGGCATAAAAGATTGGGAGGATTTAGTAAAAGAGGGCGTAAAAGTCATCACTCCAAATCCCAAAACCTCTGGCGGTGCGCGGTGGAATCACCTAGCGGCATTAGCCTACGCGCTCAAAGTAAATAATAATGATGAGGCAAAGGCAAAAGAGTTTTTAATCAAACTTTATAAAAATGTGCCTGTGCTAGATTCGGGTGCGCGTGGCGCGACAAATACCTTTGTCAAGCGCAATGTGGGAGATGTGCTAATCGCGTGGGAAAATGAGGCGCATTTGGCGATTAAACAGCTTGGCAAGGGCAAATTTGAGATTGTGATTCCAAGTATTAGCATTTTGGCTGAGCCACCTGTGGCACTTGTGGATAAAGTCGTGGATAAAAAAGGCACGCGCAATGTCGCAAAGGCGTATATCACGCATTTGTATGACAAAGAGGCGCAAGAAATCATCGCAAAAAACTACTATCGCCCCACAGATAAGGAAGTGTCGCAAAAATACACTACGCAATTTCCAAGTCTAAATCTCGTGCGAATAGATAGCTTTGGTGGCTGGAGTGCGGCACAAAAGAAACATTTTAGCGACAATGGCGAGTTTGATAAGATTTTTGAGATTATTAAAAAGGGTAAATAAAATCGTGCATTGCAAAAGCCGAGTTTGAAGCACTAAAAGCGCAAGATTGCAATAGCAAATCAAACAAATTGCATTTAGATTCGCCTAAAGTGAGCGAATCGCCTTTGATTCACAAATCGCCAAAGTGGATACTTCGCGCTGTCGCACTCAGTATAACGGCGTGGTTGGCGAATCCACTAAAAGTTTTTGCTACTTTTTGCTTTTGCAAAAAGTAGAGTCTCTCTACTTTCTCGTCATTGCGAGGAAGTGTAGCTGACGAAACAATCCACGCTTTTTCCGTCATTGCGAGGGCGAATCATAGATTCGACCGAAGCAATCCAAACAAAAAATAGATTGCCACGATTCGGAGAATCGCCGAATCTCGCAATGACTGAGTGTGGATTCGTCATGCTGAGGGCAATAGCCCGAAGTATCCAAACCCGCGCAAATCTAGATTATAAGTGAATCAATGCCACAAAAAAATAATCGCCTTGTGAATTTTTAGCACAAATTATTTCTTCCCATATCTCGCAAAGTGTAATTTTCCAGCTAACCACAAATATCTATCTAATTGCTTTAAGTCGCATTTTAGTGCGTAAAATGTGCGAAAATCATTTAGTGCCTTTTTGAATTTGGCGTAATCGCGCAAATCCTCCCTCACAAAGTCGCCGAATTTATCGCGCTTTTGAAAGTGCCAAAGCATTTGCGCCACATAGCTATCATAAATCGCAAAGTCTGCGTCATTGTGGTGGGCGCAGAATTTTGTCGCAAAAGAGTAGAGATACTTTGCCTTGCCATTTATGCTAATATGTGCGATTTCGCCTACTAGGCTTTCATCGCCATTTTGCAGACGCGAATCAATGCTTGGAATACTCAAAATATGCTTTGCCACCGCAAAAACATTAAAAATATTTGTGCTATAAAAGTCATTTAAAGTAGCGACTTTGACAAGCACTTCATCTAAATCGTTGTTTTGCGGATAAGTGCGGTGGAATAGCTTGTGTAGCGCACTTTCTTGGCTATTTGATTGCTCACTCCAAAGTCCTATCCACTTTTGCATTTCGCTTTGATTTGGCGTAGCTATATTTAGATTCGCATTTGTTTTACGAATCCTACGCGTTTTTGGGGCTTTATCGTTTAGATTTTGTGATGAATTTTGCATTTGCGATTCACCACTTTTATTTGAATCTTTTGAATCTCTGCCAAAGAATTTATTTAAAAAGTTCATTTTTATGCCTTTTTAATTTAACAAACTTTGCGCCACAGGCACAGCGGCGAGTATCGCACCAAGCGCAGAAAATATAGCCACAGCCAACATAAGATAATTGAATTTCTTTTGATTTTCCTCATTTACAAGCTGAGCCACGCGAGAGATAGTTTCTTGCAATTCTTTATGTTTGGCTTCTATCATATATCTTTTGGATAATTGATTCCAAAAATATTGCACGGATAAATCCGCAATCACAGGCATATTTTGGTAGTGTTGCAAGTCAAAATCGCAGATTTTTTTATGACATTCCGTTAATTTTGTATCCTTTGCCCTTGCTTGTTCATTAAAATATTCCATTTTTGCTTCATAAGCCTTAGCTAGTATTAACGCTCCGATTATATTTAAGATTCGATAACTATTTATCTCTGTCGTATCGCCGTTATAGATTCGCATTATGTGTTCTTTGTCCTCTAAAATGATTCCTATGTCATCATTTTTGTAGTCTTTTGGACATTCATCAAAATTAAATTCGTCAAACTCCTCCTCATCTTTTCTTTGTTCTATTGTAAGTATATCGCGCTTGTTAATTGCTTGTGGTAGTTTAAAATTATCAGTTTCTACTGCAAAGCAATGCCCAAAAACTCTATAATAGATAAATTCCCAATCCGCCTCTGTGGCTGAAATGATTTGATTTTCACTATTTTTAGCAAAAAATATTTCGTAATTTACTTTGATATTTTTAGGAATCCAGCGATATAGACAATCTTTTTTATTTGTCTCTTTTAGTCTATCTAAATTACTTGGAATTGTAGCAACTTTATAGATTCTAAAGCTGCTCACATTTCTAGCAAACTTTTTGCTTTGTATGGTGGATACTTTTTCGCTACTTTGGGCGGAATCTTGCAAAGTTTCTTGCTTATCATCGCCTATAAAGCTAATCTCAAGTTTTAATGCGCTACCCTTTGTGATATTTGTCAAATCACAATTTTCATTAAGTTTCCAAGCAAAAGTTTGATTTAACGACTTCGTATCCGCAAACATTCGCTTCATATTTTGCGCTTTGCCAAGTTTATTCCCCCACACACTTAAGTCTTGGTTGAAACTCTCTGCCTTGTTAAACATATTTGATAAATCCACAGCATTTGACAAATCCCATTTATCCAGTGGCTGATTAAACGCCTTTGCATTCATAAACATAGTAAAGCACTTCGTTACACTTGACATATTCCAATGATTTAGCGGTTGATTGAAATTTTCCGCACCCCAAAACATTTGCCAAGTCCAGCCGACTTTATCCATTTTCCATTTGTCGCCAAATTCCGCTCCGCCGTTGTTAAAATTTTTGGCTTGATTAAACATTCTTATCATATTTGTGGCACTGCTCGTATCCCAATGCGCCCCTATGGGTCTATCAAAAGATTCCGCACCCCAAAACATTGCCTCAAAAGTTCGCGCATTTTTGACTTTATCGCCCCATTTTTCTATCTTTTCATTAAATGTCTTACACTGCGCAAAGCAAAGCTCAAATCCCACTACGCTACTGACATTCCAATCCTCAATGCCACTAAAATCCTCTCTATCGCTTTTATAAAACAATGCTTTCATATTTTTGACATTGCTAGTATCGATTCGCTTAAGGCTAATTAGCTTATTTGTCTTATCCAAACAATCATCTACGCAATTTACCAAAATCTTAAGCTGTCTTTTATCGGGCAAAAATTTGCCATTTTCATTTGGCTCTAAACTTTCACTTTGTATAAATTTGCTTAATAACTCTATTTTAGATTCGCCCTTTGTCGAATCTATCGTTGAATCACTCGAATCCACCGCCGAATCGCTTGAATTTCTTTGAATCATATCAACATTTTCTATCATTTTTTGCTCCTTTTAATTTTATTTGATTGTGCAAAATCCACACTTATTTTTTGCACTAACTTGACTATTCATCGTTCTCATCGCCGTAGGCATCAATCCATTTACCAGAATCACCAATAAGTATATATGCGTTTCCTTCCTTTACTAATGGCAACTCTTTTTTATATGCTTCTGCTTCATCAAAATCACCATCTATTTTTTTGACAATCCTAATAATTTCTCCATCGTGCTGATATGCTTCTACCCACCAATAAGTTTTCCATCCCCATTTTAGCCATTCTACCCAGCGTAAAGCCTCTGCTAGATTCATATAATCTTTGCCTATAAATGTTTCAACTTCAAAATATGGCTGATAACCCAAACTTTGCATTTCGCCAGTAGTAAGATTCCACCATTCATCGGGGTATTCATTTTCGGTGTATCGTTCGATAGCTTCCAATCTTGTAGCAAACACGCCAAATATTTTGCCGATAGTTCCATCATAGCTAAGACCATCTGTATTATCAAACAAAATAGCTTTTCGTATGCCTTTACGCAAAAGCCAATCTGCACATTCCATATACATACCAACCAATGGCTCTAAATCTTTAACGCTAATCTCTTTTGGTTCATATCCTATCACAGCAAAAAATTCATTATCATCATCTAATTCGCCATTTTCATATCTATCTTTTAGCTCCCAAGTTGCTTGTAATCGGCTAGGATATTTTTCAAGCACTTCCTCTATATCATCATCGCAATCTACCTTTACGATATAGGCTACTTTAAGCTGTTTGCAAATCGCGTCAGCATTATAAATATGACCCAATATCTCATCATTATTATTTTCAACCCACTTTAAATACCAAGAAGGCAATTTTATCCTATCGCAAATATCATAAAATATACCATGCATTTCTTTAACTTTATCGACATTCCACGCACTAATGTCTTTATCGAAATTTTCAGCACCTTCAAACATACTCATCATATTTTCCACATTTGAAACATTCCATTTTTCAATTCCGCTAAAATCAGCTCTTTTACTATTCTCAAAGAGTCCCGACATATCCGTAATTGCACTTGTATCTATGTCGCCTAAATTCACACTCTCATCATTGACTAATTCCTCTAATTCTCCTTGCGTTTGCGGACAATAAATAGTTTTTCCATCAACCTTTTTATTTTTTCTATACCATTTTGGTGGATTTGCTTTAAGCGGACAATCTTTAAATATATCAATCAAGCATTTGACATTAGAAGTATCCCATTTATCCAAAGATTGATTAAATGGTGTAGATTCAAACATACCCTGCATATCTGTAACATTTGACACATTCCAATCATTGATATTATGGTTAAAATGTTTAGCACCGCTAAACACATAGCCCATATATGTTACATTAGAAGTATTCCACTTTTCAATGCCATCAAAAATTACTCTATCACTGTCGATAAATAACTCATCCATATTATCAATAGCACTTGTATCGATATTGCCAAGATGAATGAATTTATTTGCTACCAAATTTCTTAATTCATCTAAATCTTTTGGTGTATATGTGCCACCGTCATATTCGGATTCCATAACTTCTTCCCAATCATTATCAACGCTATCCCACCATTCAAAAAATCTATCGTGAATATACCAAAACCACTCAGGCGGATTGTAAGCAATAGGACAAAATGAAAAAATACAAGCGATTTCAGCTCTTTTATATGGTATCCAATTATCTAAATTTTGGTTAAAACTCTCTGCACCCAAAAACATAGATTCCATTCTTTCTACCCTAGAAATATCCCACATACCTATATTTTGATTGAATTGCTTTGCGTTTGCAAACATACCCACCATATTTAGCACACTTGCAACATTCCATTTGTCCAAAGGTTGATTAAATGGAGTTCTTTCAAACATATTACGCATATTTATAACGCTTGACACATTCCAATCATTTATATTGTGATTAAAATATTTTGCATCGCAAAACAATGAATCCATATTTTCCACATTTGAAGTATCCCAATTTTCAATTCCGCTAAAATCCGTTCTTTTACTACCTTGAAACAGCTCAGACATATCATCGATAGCCGAAGTGTCTATGTCGCCTAAATTTACACTTTCATTATTGACTAACTTTTCTAATTCCTCTTTTGATTTTGGACTATACTTTGCCATTGTTGCCTCCTTTTATTTACTTCTCTTGCGTTTTACATAAGCGTTATATGCCGCTGTGCCTTTTCTAATCGCTTTCATTTTGTTTGTCAAACTCCGTTTTCTATCGCCTTTGAATTGTGCGTAGGTTCTAGCTGACCCTTTACGCCTAGTTTTACTTGATGCTTTTACCATTTTTTATCCTTTCAAATTTTATATTGCCCCTTTATTGTGGGCAAATCTTGTTCTCTACCGCCGACTTTTTAACCATTTTTTTTAACTACGCGAATCTAATGCGTGAAAATTTTAAGATTTAAGTTTGCATTTGGATTCCTTTAAAAGTGGTGTGGGGAGTAGATTGCCACGAATTTGCTGACGCAAATTCTCGCAATGACAGCGTGGGGTGCGCCAATTCGTCATTGCGAGTCCTTGCGTAGCAAGGGCGAAGCAATCCAAATCGTGCGATTTTAAGATAAATGCGGATTGCCCTAGCATTTTCAATGCCTTAATGACAGCATAGGGCGAAAATCGCCCTAAAATTAGGAATTTTTGGATTGTGGATTCGTGGGTTTCGTAAAGATTTAAATAAAGAGGTGCGTTCCCCCCCCCCCGCAAGTGCGTGAGATAGGTGGATTTAAGCGATTTGCATAATTTAAGACTTTATTTGATTTCAAAATTTGCCCTTTGTTTTCCAAAATAAATTTTGAATTGTAGTTTTGATTCACTAAAAATTTTCTTAAAGATGAATTTTTTGGATTGCTTTGCGCGAATCTGCGATTCGCCCTCGCAATGATAGGGTTAGGGGGATTCTACTTTTTGGATAAGCAAAACGAAGCAAAAACTTTTAAGCGGATTCGCATTTCGCACGGATTTGATTTTTTGTTTTTGCCACGATTCCACGCCGATTCTACACGATAGCGTTGAATCGCGCAACAATAAGATTTTTTTGCTACAATCACACTTTTGAAATTTTACTAGCGAAGTGAGCGCAAATGAAACTCTTACAAAAAATCTTTTATAAAAAGCCCTCGATTTTGCAGGGATTTGGGCTTAGCTTTGGGCTTGGAATGACTTATTTTAGCCTTTTGGTGCTAATCCCGCTAGTGGCACTTTTTGCCTTTAGCTTTAAGCTAGAATGGGCGCAGTTTGTGGAAATTATCAGCGATTCGCAAGTTTTGAGTGCATTAAAATTCTCGCTCCTAACGGCGTTAATCGCGGCTTTGATTAACCTCATCTTAGGCTTTATTGTAGCTTGGAGCTTGGCGCGATATGATTTTTGGGGTAAAAAAATCTTAGAGGCACTAATCGACTTGCCTTTCGCATTGCCCACCGCTGTGGCGGGAATCGCTATTGCCTTTTTGCTCTCAAGCAATGGCATCATAGGCAAGGCTTTTTTGGCTTTTGGCATTGATTTAGAGGGAAGAAGTTTCTTTGCGGTGGTGGTGGCTTTGGTGTTTGTGGGAATCCCATTTGTGATTCGCACACTAGAGCCTGTAATCAAGGATTTGGACAAAGAGAGTTTAGAGGCGGCGTCAAGTTTGGGGGCGAATTTTAGCCAAAGTTTTTATTTTGTGATTTTGCCCTCTTTGCTTCCCTCCGCACTCATCGGATTCGCCCTAGCATTTGCGCGTGGGCTTGGCGAGTATGGCTCGGTGATTTTTGTATCAAATAATATCCCATTTGAAAGCGAGATTTTGCCTTTGCTTATCGTAAAAAAGTTAGATTCGTTTGATTATTTAGGCGGTAGCGCGGTGGGAGTATTTATGATTAGCGTGGCATTTGTGATTTTGCTACTTATCAATCTACTAGGACAATGGAGGAAGCGTGTATGAAAAATAATGTCGAGCCAAAAGCCCTAAAATACATTGCTATTGCCATTAGCTTTGTATTTTTGGGCGTTATGGTGGCACTACCGCTAGTCATAGTATTTATTGAGGCATTTAGCGAGGGAATCGCCGTGTATGTAGAAGCACTAAGCGATTCCTACACGCTTAAAGCCATTGCGCTAACGCTTATTTGTGTCGCCATTGTCGTTCCGCTAAATGCGATTTTTGGCGTGTTTATCGCTTATAGCATTGCAAAGTTTGAATTTCGTGGCAAGTTTATCCTAGCAAGTCTTATGGAGATTCCTTTTGCGGTTTCCCCTGTGATTGTGGGGCTTTGCTTTGTGCTACTTTTTGGCAATAGTGGCTTTTTTGGCGAATTTTTAGCTAAACATAATGTCCAAATCATTTTCGCGCTACCTGCGATAATCTTAGCGAGTGCCTTTGTAACCTTTCCATTTGTGGCAAAGGAACTCATCGCCCTAATGCAAGAGCAAGGCAAGGACGAGGAGGAAGCCGCCATAAGTCTTGGCGCAAATGGAGCTCAGTGCTTTTTTAAAGTAACTTTGCCAAATATCAAATGGGGGCTTTTCTATGGTATCGTGCTGACAAATGCGCGAGTGATTGGTGAATTTGGCGCGGTAGCGGTGGTTAGTGGCAAAATCATCGGGCTTACTACCACAATGCCACTTTACATTGAGATTTTATACAATGATTATCTCTACACGGCGGCTTTTGCGGTGGCTAGTGTGCTAAGTCTGCTATCAATCATAGCTTTGGTGCTGAAATTTATCATTGAGAAATATGAGAGGAATTAAGAAATGACTTTAATAATCCAAAATGTCAAAGAGAAATTTTTAGGCGCGTTTAAAGAAGTGGCGAAAAATGCGAATGCCACGATTATACAAAGCGATTCGAGCGATTCAAACAAAAGCGAAATAGACTTTGAATCATTACGCAAAGAAATGATTGATGATTTGCAAAAGAGTGAAAATTACGCGGTGTTTGAGAGGTTGAGGGATAAATGAAATATTTATCACTTGATGAAGCCATAATTTTACACAATGACATTATGCGACAAATGGGCGGATTACAAGGCTTTGATAAGTCGCGTGTGGCATACTTAGAATCCGCGTTGCAACACATACAAAACGATGATTTTTATCCCACGCTTTTGGATAAACTCACGCATTTATTGTTTTGCTGTGTGAAATTTCACCCATTTTTAGACGGCAATAAGCGAAGTGCGATTTATTTGGCAAAGGCATTTATAAAGCTAAATGCGCCTGAAATTTTACCAAATGATTTTTATCAAAAGTTAGAAAATGTCGTTGTAAGCGTGGCAAGTGATGAAATAGACAAAGATAAATTAAAAGCGATTTTAGCGAATCTTTTGGGGTTAGAATCCCAAAATCATAAATCTAAAAAATAAAGGAGAAAAAATGAGCATAGAAGTCCGAAATTTACGCAAACGATTCGATGATTTTGATGCGTTAAAAAATATCAATTTGACATTGCAAGAGGGCAAACTCACCGCGCTTTTAGGACCAAGCGGTAGCGGGAAAACCACGCTTTTGCGAATCATCGCAGGGCTTGAATCCGCCGATAGTGGCGAAGTGCGATTTTTTGGTGAGGATATTACCAAGCAAAGCCCTAAAAATCGTGGCATTGGCTTTGTATTCCAACACTATGCACTTTTTAAGCATATGAGTGTGTTTGAAAATATCGCCTTTGGGCTAAATGTCCGCCCCAAAGCCACGCGTCCAAGCAAAGATGCGATTAAGGCAAAAGTCGCTGAGCTATTAAAAATGGTGCAATTAGAATCTTTGGCAAAACGCTACCCAAGCGAACTTAGTGGTGGACAAAAACAGCGCGTGGCTTTGGCTCGTGCTTTGGCGATTGAGCCAAAGGTTTTGTTGCTTGATGAACCTTTTGGTGCGCTTGATGCAAAGGTGCGCGTGGATTTACGCAAATGGCTAAGGCGACTGCACGATGAGATTCATATCACTAGCATTTTTGTTACGCACGACCAAGAGGAGGCTTTAGAGCTAAGCGATGAGATTGTGATAATGAATAGTGGCAAAATCGAGCAGGTAGGCACACCTGAAGCCGTCTATGAGCACCCCGCAAATCCCTTTGTTTATAGCTTTTTAGGCAATGTCAATCTTTTTAAAGCGCGAATCAAAGAGGGTGTGCTAGTAACTGAAAGTGGGGAACACGAGACATTTTTCGTCCGTCCGCACGAGATTGAAATCTCATTTACTAAAAAATACGGCTCACACGAGGGGAAAATCTTACATCATCGAATCTTGGGGCAAAAGATTATCTTAGAAGTGCAGATTGATGAGGGCGAAAATGCGCAGATTGTGGAAGTGCAGATTGATAAGGCGACATTAAATGAGATTCGCCAAAGGGAGGCGAAAAATATCTATGTGAATTTCTTAAATCTTAAGGCTTATCGTAGCGATGAGCAAAGCTGGAGTGAATATGTCATATAATAGTGATATTGCGCGGTTACGCGAGGTTTTAGGCGAGTTTCAAAATAATAGCGAGGGCAAAAATAGTGGCAAAATCGCCCTAGCTTTTTCGCACCAAATAGAAGACACAATCGCACTTGATTTAGCCCTAAAAGCGGGGATTGATAGGGAGCGATTCGAGGTTTTTACGCTAGATACCAAAAAACTTTTTAGCGAAAGTTTAGATTATCAAGCAGAAGTTTCACGCTTTTTTGACATAGAGATAAAGCCTTATAGTGCGAGTGATTCGGCGATTTTGGAGCTAGAAAACGAGCTAGGCGAGTGGGGAATCCGCGAGAGTGTAGAAAAGCGCAAAAAATGCTGTGCTGTGAGAAAAATAGAGCCTTTAAAACTCGCACTTAGCGGAAAAGTGGCGTGGATTAGCGGGATACGAATTGTGCAATCAATCACGCGTAGCGACACAAAGCTAGTGGAAGCGGATAAAAATTTTGCACTCACTAAAATCAATCCGCTATTTGATTGGGAGGATAAAAAAATGTGGGATTACGCCAAATCGCACAATCTGCCCATAAATGCGCTGTATGAAAAAGGCTTTAGTAGCATTGGGTGCGCAATTTGCACTCGCGCGATAAAAGAGGGCGAGGATATTCGCGCAGGGCGATGGTGGTGGGAAAACCCCGACCACAAAGAATGCGGATTACACCAAAGATAGAGCTTTGGCACAATGCCATAGATTCGGCAAATCTTTTATGCGAATCTATGATAGAATCGTGGGTTTGTGAGGATAAAATATGACTATTTCAAGTAATAGATTCAAAGCATTGGATGTGCTACCAAATCTACTTGCCAAGCCCTTTGTCAAATGGGCGGGGGGCAAAGGTGGTTTGCTTGATTATATTTTGCCCCTTGTGCCAAAGGATTTTAATGCGTATTTTGAGCCGTTTTTGGGTGGCGGTGCGCTGTTTTTTGCCTTGCGGCATAAGGGGGCTTTGGAGGCAAAAGACATAATCTTAAGCGATAAAAATACCGAGCTAATCAATGCCTATCAGGCGATAAAGCAAAATCCGCATAAGGTCTTGCGTGAGCTAAAATCCTTGCAAAAAGCCCATAGCAAAGAGCATTTCTACTTCATTCGCAATCTTGATAGAAGCGCGGATTTTGCAAATTTTGATTCGTCCTTTCGTGCTGGGCGATTTATCTACCTAAATAAAACCTGCTTTAATGGGCTGTGTCGCTACAATGCAAGGGGCGAGTTTAACACGCCTATGGGGAGCTATAAAAATCCTAAAATCTATGATGAGGCGTTGATTTTGGGTGCGCATAACGCGCTTCAAAACGCACAGATTTTGAGTGCGGATTTTGAGCGTGTGTGTGAGAGAGCGCAAAAGGGGGATTTTGTATATTTTGACCCGCCGTATTTCCCGCTAAATAAGACTTCTAGCTTTGTGGGCTACACAGATAGCTTTTTGCAAGATGAGCAATTACGGCTTTGTGAGACATTCAAGATTCTAGAATCTAGAGGAGTAAAAGTCTTGCAAAGCAATTCAAACACGGAGTTTATAAGAGAACTCTACAAAGATTTTGAAATCATACAAATCAAAGCAAAACGCGCCATAAACTGCAAAGGTGATAAGCGAGGCGAAATAAGCGAGTTGCTTATTAAGGGGAGATATTAGGAAAATTATGAGTAAAAACAATCAAAGTTGGCAAAAGATTTTTGATGATTTGCATATAGCAAGGCATAATTTTGCGCAATCTCCATTTGCCATAAATGCCGAGCAAATCAAGCAATGTGTCAAAGATTTTGCCAAAACTTCACAAAAAGAAGTGCGCGTGCTATGTAAGCAAGATAGCAGAGAGGAGCGACCGCAGGTTTTTATTGATAATGAACTTTTTATACTGCCTATCAAAAATGGCGAATATATCATTTGCAAAGGCGAGGGCTATGTGGATATTCCACCTATCAGCACACAAGCACAGGACTACACAAGCAAACTTGATTTTGAGCTAAAAAGTGCCAAAATCGGCGATAGCGAAATGCAACATTTAGATTTTGCTTATGCTTCATCGCTTATTCGCACATTTTTGGGCGATGATAGCTTGGTGCTAAGCATTCGCGGGCGCAAATACACGCCACAATTTAGCTTTAATACAAGCGCGTATCAAAATATAAGCGTAGTTTCTGTGCAAACAGAGGTAGATAGCGGATTTGAGGGGCGAGACAAAGTCGTGCTTATTGAGGCAAAAAATAGCCACACTACAAATGTCATCATTCGTCAGCTCTACTACCCTATGAGACAGTGGCATATCCACACTCAAAAGCAAGTTAGCACACTATTTTTTGAAAAGCGCGGAGGCGAATTTTTGATATGGGAATTTGGCTTTAGCGATATGCTTGATTACAATAGCATTTTTTGCAAAAATAGTGCGAAATTTAGAATCATAAATTAAACCCAAAGGAGAAAGACAAATGAACAAAACCACGCATTTACAAGCCCTAGAGGCTGAATCGATTTTCATTATCCGCGAAGTTATCGCGGAGTTTAGCAATCCTGCTATGCTTTATAGCATTGGCAAGGATAGCTCGGTGCTTTTGCATTTGATTCAAAAGGCATTTTACCCCGCTATCCCGCCATTTCCGCTGGTGCATGTGGATACGAAGTGGAAATTCCGCGAGATGATTGAGTTCCGCGACAAACGCGCCAAAGAGATAGGTATGAAGCTAATCGTGTATAGCAACCCTGAGGGCGACAAAATCAACATTTCGCCATTCACGCACGGAAGCGCAATGCACACAGACATTATGAAAACGCAAGGGCTAAAGCAAATGCTAGATTTATACAAGTTTGACGCGGTATTTGGCGGAGCTAGGCGTGATGAGGAAAAGTCTCGGGCAAAAGAGCGCGTGTATTCATTCCGCGATGAAAATCACCGCTGGGACCCGAAAAATCAACGCCCCGAAGTGTGGAATCTCTACAACGGACGCCACAAAGAGGGCGAATCCATTCGCGTTTTTCCACTTAGCAACTGGACGGAGCTAGATGTGTGGCAATATATTTTGTTAGAAAACATTCCCATTCCTAGCTTATATTTCGCCAAAGAGCGACTTGTTAGCGCGTATAAAGGCACAAAGATTCTAATTGATGATGAGCGCGTCCCCAAAGAAATAGCCCAAAATGCACGCAAAGAAATGGTGCGATTCCGCACACTTGGCTGCTATCCGCTTACAGGCGCGATTGAATCTAGTGCCGATTCGCTAGAAAAAATCATCGAGGAATTACTCCTTGCAAATACGAGTGAGCGACAAGGACGGCTCATTGACAGCGATGAGGAATCTAGTATGGAAAAGAAAAAACAGGAGGGCTATTTTTAATGAAAAAGCACGATTTTGAATTGCACGAATACCTAACCACGCACCAAAATAAGGAACTCTGCCGATTCATCACTTGCGGAAGCGTAGATGACGGCAAATCCACGCTCATTGGACGATTGCTATATGATTCAAAGGCGTTGTTTGAAGACCAGCTAAACGCGCTAGAAAAGGAAAGTGCGAAAATCGGCACTCAAGGCGGTGGGCTAGACTTTGCGCTATTAGTCGATGGGCTTTCAAGTGAGCGTGAGCAGGGCATTACTATCGATGTGGCATATCGCTTTTTTACCACAAATAAGCGCAAATATATCATCGCCGATACGCCCGGGCACGAGCAATACACGCGCAATATGGCGACAGGTGCTAGCACGGCGGACATTGCAGTGATTTTGCTTGATGCGCGTAAAGGTGTGCTTACGCAAAGCAAACGGCACTCTTACATTGTGAGTTTGCTTGGAATCAAACACATAATCGTCGCGGTAAATAAAATGGACTTAATGGACTACTCTAAAGAGGTTTTTGATAAGATTATGCGTGATTACAAGGCGATTATCCCGCAACTCGCTTACTCGAATCAAATGGGGAGCGACATTACATTTGATTTTATTCCCATTTCCGCGCTAAATGGCGAAAATATTTTGCATAAAAGTGATAAAATCGCGTGGTATAAGGGGCTATCCTTAATGGAGATTTTGGACAATGCAAAGATTCATAAGCAGGGCGGGACAAATTTTATCTTGCCCGTGCAGTATGTGAATCGCCCGAATCTCGACTACCGCGCATTTTGTGGCAATATAGAAAGTGGCGAAATTAAAGTGGGCGATAGCATAGTCGTTTTGCCATCGAATAAAACAAGCAAGGTTAAGGCGATTGTTAGCCAAAAGATTGCGGATTTGGATTGCAAAAAGTTTGATAAAAAGGCTTTAGGTGCGGTAAAAAGCGCGGGATTCCCGCAAAGCGTCTCACTCGTGCTAGAAGATGAGATTGACATAACGCGTGGCGATATAATCGCTAAGCGCGGACATAGCCTTAGTCTTGGCAAATGCGTGGTAGCGGATATTGTGTGGTTTGATGAGGTGGCATTAGAATTGCAATCTAGCTATGTCATCAAACGCGCGACTTCCACGCTCAAAGGCAGTGTGGAAAAAATCGTGTATAAAAAGGATATTAACGACTTTAGCGAACACCCCGCGCACAACTTGCATCTAAACGATATTGCGCGGTGCGTGGTGAAGTTTGATAGGGCTTTGGGGCTTGAATCTTATAATAATAACCGCGTGGCAGGAAGCTTTATCATCATCGATAAATACACAAACGCCACACTTGGGGCAGGTATGATTGTGGAGGTGCTTGAAAATGACAGCGATTCAAAGGGGCAAATCGTAGAATCGGGACGAAAATATACGCCACAAGAAATCGCGCTAAATGCCTATATCCGCGAATTTTACCCCGAATGGGAGTGTAAGGAAATTTAGGGGGATTGTATGAATGTTTTGCCAAATTTGCTTTGTGAAATGGTTGAATTTTTGCAAAGACAAAACCTACACTTAAGCAAAAGTAGCCGTGATGGGCGGATAAATTCTGCGTTTAACGAAGATGAAATTTTTAATCTACTAGAGGCAAATTTTGCGATAAATCGCCCTAATATGCGCGAGTGGGTGGATTTTAGTTTTGAGGTGGAGGGCGCGTTTTATCCTGTCAATATCAAGGTAAGCACCACGCAAACAACTGATAATCTCAACTGCAAACTTGGAATCTACTACGCACTCACGGGGCAGATTCCGCCTTTTAGCAATGGTGTGGATTGGGAGACTTACTTTCGCACATTAAAGCAAAATCTGCAGGAAAATTCCAAAGATTATTACTTTCTTGTTGTAAATAAAGAGAATTCGCGTGATATTTTTGCCACTTCGTTAAAGAGTCTAAGGCACATTATTCCAAATGGTAATAACTTGCCTTTTCAAGCAAAATGGGACGCGAATCGTGAGATAGTGCAAAGGGATTTTAACGAGGCAAAGGACTTTTTGCTAGGCACATTTGAAAAGTCGCTAAAACTTCGTGCAGACGCGTATCTGTCATACAAAAGGTATTTTTATGAATCATAGTTTGGAGCTTGACATTACGCATTTAGGGCAGGTTTTTACCCCGCAAAATATCGTGGCTGATATGCTTAGCCTTGTGCGTAGTGCGGAGCGCACGCAAAATCCGCGATTTTTAGAGCCAAGCTGTGGCAATGGCGCGTTTTGGCAACATTTGCCAAACAACAAAGTCGGCATAGAGATTGATAACAACGCCTTGCAACAAATATCTTGTCATACTGAGGCGATAGCCGAAGTATCTAAAAATTCTTTGGCAAACAAAAGAGATATTTCGCCTTGTGCTACGCACCGCGCTCAATATGACAATCAAATCCTAAACATAGACTTTTTTAGCTACCCCGTGAGTGAAAATTTTGACACTATTATCGGTAATCCGCCTTATGTGCGCTACCAAGATATTTTGGATTCGACAAAATCCTTGCTAAAGCCCTTTAGCGCGATATTTGACTTGCGCTCAAATCTCTATCTCTTTTTTATTTATAAATGCGTTTTGCATCTAAAGGAGCGCGGTGAGCTAATTTTCATCACGCCACGCGATTTCTTAAAAAGCACAGCGAGTGTGCGCCTAAATGAGTTTCTTTTTTCGCAAGGCAGTATCACGGATTTTATCGAGCTTGGGGATAAAAGGATTTTTGATAAAGCACAGCCAAATTGCGTGATTTGGCGGTTTGAAAAGGGCGACTTTTCGCGCAAAGTAAATCTCACGCGCAATTTTAGCTGTATAAATGGGCAACTAATGCTAACTAAAAATCGCTATGAAATTGCCTTTAGTGCGCTATTTTTTGTCAAAGTGGGCGCGGTAAGTGGTGCGGATAAAATCTATGCAAATGAGGAGTTTGGCAATGTGGATTTTGTGTGCTCACATAGCGCGAAAAGTGGCAAAACAAAGAAAATGATTTATGGCGAGTTTGGCAAAAATAACGCGCATTTGGTGGCGCACAAAGCGCAACTCTTAAAGCGCAAAATCAAAAAATTTGATGAGCATAATTGGTGGGAATGGGGGCGCGACTACCACAAAAGCGATGAAGCGCGAATCTATGTAAATTCCAAGACGCGCAATAAAAAGCCATTTTTCTTACACCCCTGCAAGGCGTATGATGGCTCGATTTTGGCGATTTTCCCGCGATTTAAGGTGGATTTGGCGACATTGCAAAAGCTGTGTGAAATGCTAAATAATGTCGATTGGGAGGAGCTAGGGTTTGTGTGCGATGGGCGATTTTTGTTTTCGCAACGCAGTTTGGAAAACTCTATGCTTGGGAGTGAGTTTGGGGAGATTTATAGGCAATGGCAATCTCATAGGTTAAACGCAGAATCAAAGCACACAGATACTACGCAACAAATCGCGCTAAATGCTTACACTAAAAAACTTATCAAAATGAAAGCGTAGTGGGATTATAAGGATTTTTATGCAAAAGTTGCCATTTTCCTTACCCATTGCGCTTACGCCTAAAAAGACACTACTTATCGGTGCTGGGGCGGTGGCGTGGCAAAAGTTTAAGGTTTTGCAAGATTCGCAATGGGAAGTTACCGTGTGGGCGCGTGAGATTTGTGATAAGCGATTTATGCCGTATTTTGTGAATTCTAATTACACAGAATCATCGAATCAAAAAGCGGATTGCCACGATTCGGCATTCACCGAATCTCGCAATGACGAATCTGTGGATTGCTTCGGCGATTCGTTGCACGAATCACCTCGCAATGACGATGTTTTGGATTCCACGCATTTCCACCTCATCACCCTTACTTCCACCACCGACTTGCAACTTCTAAAGCCCTTTGAGATTATCATTGATGCTAGTGGCGATGTGCAACTTGGCGCGTTTTTGCACTCTGTGCGCAAGGAATGTGGATTTTTGCTAAATGTCGTGGATACGCCAAATCTGTGTGATTTTTACTTTGGGAGTATCGTTAGGCGCGAGAGTGTGAGCGTTATGGTTAGCACAAATGGCGCAAGTCCCATTCTCTCACAAGTCCTACGCGATAAAATTAGCGCGATTTTGCCAAAGGCACTTGGTGCGTTGTCTCACCGCCTTAAAAATCTGCGCCAAATTGCGCCTCCAAAGGATAAAAAAGCAAAAGATTCCATCGCCAAAAAGTGCCAAAACGCGCTTGGCAAGGTGCTTATCATCGGTTGCGGTCCTAGCGACTTTGGACTACTTACGCTAAATGCGCTTGAATCCTTTGCCTTGCTTGACATTGCGCTGGTGGATAATCTCATAGGCGCAGAGATTACCACGCATATCAAGGAGCTTGGCGTGGAGTGCGTAAATGTCGGCAAACGCAAAGGCGAGGCGTCTTTCACGCAAGATGAAATAAACGCACTAATGCTGCGCCACGCAAAGCAAGGCAAAATCGTGGGGCGATTAAAGGGTGGCGACCCTGTGATTTTTGGGCGTGTGTGGGAGGAGGCGAGTTTTTTACACGCGCATAATATTGAGGTGGAATATGTCAGCGGGATTACTTCGAGCCTGTGCGGTGCGCTGTATAGCGGTGTTGCGCCGACTTTGCGTGGCATTAGCTCGGGTGCGCTTATCGTCTCAGCACATTTGCGTGAGAGCATTTTTCACACGCAGTGGTTAGCGTGGCTTAAAGATTCGCCTTACACCATAATCGTGCTTATGGCGCATAGTTTTGCTAAGCGCATTAGAGATGAGGCTTTGAAGCAGGGCATTAGCGCGAATCTCCCTGCCGCATTTATCGCACACATTTCGCTTCCTAGCCAAAAATCAATCATCGGCACTTTGGGCGAACTGCCACAAATGGCTGAGCTATGCGAAAATCCAAGCATTTTAATTTTAGGCAAAGCAGTTGAGGAAAGCCTAAATATGCCATTTATGGGTGAGCGAATCGTGATGGATTCGATGAAAAAGCAATGATAACTGCATAAATCTATGAATCTAAATGTCTTAAGTGATAATTTTGCGTTTAAGCAAAAAATTATACGATTCTAAGTAAAATGTAACAAATACAATATATATTTTATTAAAGGAATACTATGCCAATTATCATTCCAAAGGACATTCCAGCCTTTAGTGAGCTAGAAAAAAGCGCGTTTGTAATGGATACGGCGCGTGCAAAGCACCAAGATATTCGTGCGCTTGAAATTCTCATCATTAACCTAATGCCTACAAAGATTCAAACAGAAAATCAGCTTTTATCGCTTTTGGCAAACTCGCCACTGCAAATCAATATCACGCTTTTAACCACGCAAAGCTATGTGGGTAAAAATACGCCAAAAAGCCATTTGGATAAATTTTATGTGCATTTTGAGCGCATAAAGGAGCAAAAGTTTGATGGCGCAATTCTCACAGGCGCACCAATCGAGCATTTGGCGTTCGAGGAAGTGAAATATTGGAATGAGCTATGCGCGATAATGAACTTTTTACGCGCCAAATGCACCTCCACGCTTTATCTTTGCTGGGGGGCAATGGCTGGGCTATATTATTTCCACAAGATTCCTAAAGTCGCGCTAGATTCAAAGCTATCAGGCATTTACAAACATAGCATAGTTACGCCAAATGTGTTATTATCTGGCTTGGGCGACTCTGTGAAAATCCCGCACTCAAGGTATAGTGGCGTTGATGAAGCGGTGGCAAATCGCGTGGCAAAGGAATCATCGCTAGATATTTTGCTAAAAGGCGCGGAGAGTGGGCTAAGTTTGCTAAAAGATGAAAAAGACATTTTTATGCTAGGGCACCCTGAATATGGAAAATTCACCTTGCGCGATGAATATGAGCGCGATAAGGCAAAGGGCTTGGCAATCGATGCGCCACTAAATTATTTTGCAGAGGACGGCGAAGTGCGCTATGATTGGAGGGCGGATTCAAGCGTGATTTTTGCAAATTGGCTAAATTTCTGCGTATATCAAGATACGCCTTATTTGCTGTAAATGGATTTTTAGATTCGCCCTACTCGCGCCACGAATCGCGAATCTTTTGGCTTAGTTCTGCGCTGTTTTTAAATTTGATAGATTTGATAATGCTTAAAAAGCCATCACACGCGGTTTTAAAATCATCATTGATAATGACAAAATCAAAATTTTCCATTTGTTGCATTTCGCTAAATGCGCCCTCAATGCGCCGTGCAATGACTTCAGGCGAATCCGCCCCACGCCCCTTTAGTCGCGCCTCTAAAATCGCCCTACTTGGCGTGGTGATAAAAATCGAAGTGGCGTTTGGATAATGCGCTTTTATCGCGCGTTGCCCCACAATGTCAATGTCAAAAATGATGATTTTGCCCTCGCGATTCGCCCTATCCACCTCGCTTTTGGGCGTCCCGTAGTAGTTGTTATGCACCTTTGCCCACTCTAAAAACTCATTATTTTCAATCCCGCGCTCAAAGGCTTCAACGCTAATAAAATTATAATGCACCCCATTTTTTTCGCCCTCGCGCCTATCACGCGTGGTTGATGAGACGCTAAAGTAGAGATTGGGAATCTGCGCAAACGCCTCTTTGCAAAGGCTAGATTTCCCCGCACCGCTTGGACCTGAGATGATTATCATTGCTTTTTGGTGGGAAATGTGATATTCACGGTGATTTGCACACCGCTTAGCAGTTCGCGTAGCTTGTCAATGGGGAATGTCTGCAAAATGTTTGCAATGTCAATATTGCCCTCGCCCAAATTGATTTGGCTTGGAATGGAGGGCGTTTTGGGTGGATTCGCGCTTTGGGGTGTGGTTTTTGGCGAATCTTTTGGCGAATCGCTCGTAATATTAGGCGTTGCAGCCGTTAAATCATCTGCAATATCATCATCTAAATCCTCGCCAAGCACCTCGCTTAGAGCCTCCTGTGTGAGTGAGCCAAACTCGTTATTGTTAATAGAGACGCTGGGTTTTTGTGGCTTCGCCGAACTTGGTGCGCCTACGCTAGGCTTTTGCGTCCCCTCTAAGATATTTGTAATATCATCGATTTGCTGTTTATCCAAAATCTTTGGCGTTGAATCTTGCTGTGGTGAGGACTTTTGCGCGTCATTTGCGTCATTTTGCGCGGATTTGGGGGCGGATTTATTATGCAGTGAATTTTCCTGCAATAGCAAAATTGCCTCGTCATCGAGATTTTCAAGCTCATTTTTGCTTAAATCCGCTATATCTTTCACTGCGCCGTCATCATTGATTGGGAGTCCTAGCATATTATATCGCTGTTCCGCCGTGGTGTGCTGTTTTAGCGACTTTGAAAAGTCTGGCAATGCCGTCTCGCTACCCAGCGTCAAATCCTGTATAAAGTCCTGCGCCTTGAAGTTTGGCGATATGGAGTCCATCTCTGCGCTAATGCCACTAGAAAACGCCGAGTTAAAATTATGCTCATCAATATGATTTAGCGCGTCCTCGCTTTGGTTGAGTGGCACGGATTGCGACACGCTTGGCGAATCTGCGTGATAATCCGCAGTAATATTATCCTGTGGGCTAATCTCTAGGTTGTTTAAAATGTCGTTGTTGCCGTTGCTAATGGGCTTTGGTGGTAGCTCTGAAGGCGAATCACTGGCGATACTGCTAATCCCGCTTAAGCCTTCCAACCCGTCAAATTCCTCATTTGCCATACTATCAAAGCTGTATTCCTCGTATTTGTGTGGCTCTGTGCTAGTTGCTTGTGGCTCTGGCGCGGGAGGTGGCGCACTTGGCGGAGGCATTGAATTACCACTCATATCAATGATATTTGAATCTGTCGCGTCTTGTGGGCTTGGCGCAGAATCTTTTAAGAAATCAAGCGACTCTAAGAAATTATCCTCTGCGCCTTGCGCATCTTTCATCGGCTCTAAATCATCTTGTGCATTTTGCGATTGCGCCATCGAATCCTGCGCCAAATCTATCGAATCCACACCCAAATCCACGCTAGGCATAGTCGAATCTGTGGCTAAAGTAATCGAATCTGCCGAATCTTGTGACAAATCCACCGCTAAATCCGCGCTTTGTGGCTGTGCCAAATCTAGTGGCGAATCTTGAGGTGCAATGTCGGGCTTTAGCGCGGAATCCATCGCAATATCTGGCATTTGCGCCGTTGTATCTATTGAATCCACTCCTAAATCCGCCAAATCCGCACTTGGCGAATCGGTGGCTAAATCTATGAAATCATTTTGCGCCACGCTTGAATCAGTGGCAACATTCGCACTAAAATCCTGCGGCTCAGCCAAATCTTGCAAAGTGGAGTCTTGCGCCATCGAATCTGCGCCTAAATCCGAGCTAGGCACAGGCGAATCCACCGCCAAATCTACAAAATCATCGCTTTGCGTATTTTGCGGTTGCGCCACCGAATCTTGTGCCAAATCTATTGAATCCGCCAAATCTTGTGGCGCAATGTCGGCGATAGGCTCAGGCGTGGATAAATCAGGTGCAGATTGTGTAGCTAAATCGGGGCTTTGTGTAGGCTGTGCGTCTTGATTTGCACTTTGCGATTCACCCTTAGGCGTGTAAATATCGCCACCGATGATACTTTTCTTTTCGTTCTTTGCCTTTTCTTCCTCTAAAAATTCATCTTGCAACGCCATAATTTGGCTAAAGTCAATGTCATCGGCGGGCTGCATTGGCTCTGGCGGGGGTGGAGTAGGATTAGAAACGGCAGGTGTGGGTTGCGGTGCTGGGGGCAAAGGCGCATTTGCACTTTGATTCACACTTGGCAAATCCAAATCAATGCCACTTTCTTGTAGCTGACTTACGCTAGAATTTGCGCTTTGCGCTACCGAATCGCCCAAATCAAGCGGAGCGTCCTGCGCGAAATCCACCGAATCTTGCACCACATTTGGCAAATCCACCGCAGGAGTGGGCGAATCGCTTGGAGGATTCGGCACCGAATCCACTGCCACATTTTCCATAGCATTCGCGCCTAAATCCGCACCCACACTATCGCCTAAATCCAAATTTTGCGCCACCGCATTTAAATCCACAGCACTTGAATCTGCCATATCCGCCGAATCTACCGCGCCAAAATCCCCAGAATCCATTGGAAAATCAATGGGAATATCTGCTTCACTCGCGCGATTTGCCCCTACATCCGCACTCGCCCCAGCCGAATCTTGTAAATGGCTTAAATCTATCGAATCTAAGCCTTGCGAAGAATCTTGGGGAATGTCAAAATCAACCGCCCCTCCTTCGCCACCAAATGGACTTGCACTAAAATCAATATCCTGAGCACCATCAGGCTCTTTTGTGCCACTTAAAAATTCATCTTCACTATCGCTAAATTCCGATAAATCTATCTCGCTATTTGCGTCAATCTCGGTATTTGCTTCACTCTCACCACTCGAATCGCCCAATTCTCCCATATCCTCTTTGATATTGCCTTTAGAATCGCTCTCATCTTTGGCGGTATTCATATCGTTGTATTTTTCTTTTTTGAGTGTTTCATAAATATCTGTGGGCAAAAATGGCTTACGAATATAGCTATCAAATCCGCTCACAAGGGGTGAATCTTTGGATAAAATGATACAAAATTTGGTGGTTATCATTTTATTTTTATAGTTAGCTATGTCATCTGATTTTTTCACGCCATCATCGATAAAAATGCAGTTATAATCCTTGTCTAATGGGATTTTATCGACAGAATTAACCTCATCAAGCTCTATATTAGCCTTTTTGGCGGTAATGTTAAAAATTTTTTTGACGGCAGGATTTTTATTGACAAGCAAAAACCGCATCATCACTCCACGATAATTTTAATTAAAAATTTGCGATTCTATCAAAAATCATATTTAGATTCAAGTAAAATTAAGCAGATTTTTAGCATTATCGCTGATTTTAAACGCTTGATAAACGAGGTGAAAAATCTATGAAAAAACTTGTATTTTTGGTGCTTTGTGCGGGACTTTTAAGCGCGGATTCGCTTTACTTTATGCCCTATGACGCAAAAAGTGCGGTAAATGCGCTAGTTAGCGAAATCAAAGGCGCGAAAAAGGAAGTCAAAATCGCCATTTATAGCTTTACAAATAGAGAAATCGCAAAGGCGATTAGGGACAGCGCAAAGCGTGGTGTGCGCTTTAAAATCGTATTTGATTACAAGTCAAATATCGATGATTCCTACTCGCAAATCGGCTACCTTGCAAAGCTAAAAAATATCGAAGTTTGCACACTGCAGGGCAAAAACAACGGCAAATATAATGGCATAATGCACAATAAAATCGCGCTAATCGATGATAAAAGCGTGGTTTTTGGCTCGGCGAATTGGAGCAAAAGCGCATTTGAAGTGAATTACGAGATGATGATAATTAGCCAAAATAAAAGCTACATTTCGCAAATAGAGGGATATTTCGCGCAAATGTTAAAGGAATGCAAGGCGTTTTAAAATTTGCTATCTTAAAGATTCGCAGTGATTTGCGAATCTTAAGATATTCTATCAAACTACTTATATATTTTATGATTTATTTTTCCTCTTTTTGCTCGTTGTGTGTTTTTACAAACGCCTCAAATGCCGTGCTATCCAAATCTAGCGCGTTATCGCTAATAAATTTTCGTGCGTTTTCTATCTGTGTGGGCGTATATTGCTTATGCAAACTAATGCAATTTAGCGCGAATCGTAGCGGTGCGGAAGTCGCTGTCAATTCGCCCTTATCCACCCCGCGAATCGCCTCAATAAGCGCGGATTCAAAATTCCAATGCTCAAAAAGCAACGCCGTTACGCTAATACAATTCACGCCAAAAAATTCATTTTCTATATCTAAAAAGCAATCTGCCTCTTTGATTTTGCTTTGAAATTCCTCGATATTCTCTAACTTTGCCGCCTCATTTGCAAGTAGCATAACGCCAGAAGTCATCAAAAAGGACGCAGGAAATATCACCTCTTTTATCTCATTTGACGCACCTTTATAGACTTCCATCAAAAGTCTATTATATTCACGACAAGTATCCAAATACGCTGTGGTGCTTGTGCCGTAAGATTCAAGGCTTATTTTCATACTTTTGCGAATCACAGAACTTATCACAAAGCCCTTAATTGTCCCCATACCAAAGAGAGAAACGGCTTGTGAAATGTTTAAAATCTCGCGTGTGAATCCATAAATAGGCGAGTTTGAAATACGCAAAATATCAATGATAATGCCCGGGTCGCGCTCGATGACTTTGACTAAATCCGCAATGCTTGAATTTGGGTCTTGGCAGATACTACAAACCTCCCCGACAATCGATGAAATCGCAGGAAATGATGAAATGTTTTTGATTAGTGAAGTATAAATTTCGTTTTCTTGCATAATTCGCCCCTAAATTTAAAGTTAAAAACGCAATATTATCATAAATTTATAAAAATTTTAAGCAAAATTTACTACAATTCGCAACTTTATAAAATCAAAATTACGAGGTGAAAAATGGCACTAAATGTTTATTATGACAAAGATTGCGAGTTAGATTTAATCAAAAAGAAAAAAGTCGCAATCATAGGATTCGGTTCTCAAGGACACGCACACGCGGAAAATTTGCGCGATAGTGGCGTGGAAGTCGTCATCGGCTTACACGAAGGCTCAAAGTCAAAGCCAAAAGCGGAGGCGAAAAATTTCAAAGTCCTAAGCGTGGGCGAAGCGACAAAGCAAAGCGATGTGATAATGATTCTAATCCCAGATGAATTGCAAAGTGATGTATTTAAAAACGACATTTTGCCAAATCTATCGCCAAGCAAAACTATTGCGTTTGGGCACGGATTCAATGTGCATTTTGGGCAAATCAATGCGCCAAAAGAAGTAAATGTGATTATGATAGCTCCAAAGGCACCGGGGCATACCGTGAGAAGCGAATTTGTCGCAGGTGGGGGAATCCCAGACTTAATCGCGGTGGCAAACGACTATGACGGCAACTCTAAGCAACTCGCCCTAAGCTATGCGTGTGCGATAGGTGGCGGTAGAAGTGGAATCATTGAGACAACTTTCAAAGATGAAACCGAGACAGATTTATTTGGCGAACAAGCCGTGCTATGCGGTGGCGTAACAAGCCTAGTCAAAGCAGGGTTTGAGACGCTTGTAGAGGCTGGATACCCCGAAGAAATGGCGTATTTTGAATGCCTACACGAGCTAAAACTAATCGTGGATTTAATCTATCAAGGTGGCTTAGCTGATATGCGCTACTCTATATCAAACACCGCAGAATACGGCGATATGATAAGCGGACCACGCGTAATCAATGAGCAATCTAAAAAGGCGATGAAAGAGATTTTGAGCGAAATCCAAAACGGCACTTTTGCAAAAGACTTTATCTTAGAGCGTAAGGCTGGATATGCTAGAATGAATGCAGAGCGCAAAAACCTAGCAGCGCATAAAATCGAGCGCGTAGGCGAGAGACTAAGAGCGATGATGCCGTGGATAGGGAAAGGGAAACTTATCAATAAAGATAAAAATTAAGCGCGTTTGTCCACTCACTTAGTCATTGCGAGACTTGCCTTTGGCAAGGCAAAGCAATCCAAAACAAATAAATCAAATAGATTGCTTCGTTCGTTACACTCACTCGCAATGACAATATAGTAATTTTCCGTCATTGCGAGGAAGCGAAGCTGACGAAGCAATCCACAAAACCAAAAACAATATCTTTTCCAAAAATTTGCATTTTAAGCTACGAATCGCTAAAATCCGCGCTTTTTAAATGCACTTTTGATTCAAAGGACTTCAATGCAAAATACCCAAAAGATTCGTAATATCGCCGTTATCGCCCACGTAGACCACGGCAAAACAACGCTAGTTGATGGGCTTTTGAGCCAATCTGGCACAGTTAGTGAGCGCGAAAAAATCGATGAGCGCGTAATGGATAGCAACGACTTAGAAAAAGAGCGCGGAATCACAATCCTATCCAAAAACACCGCCATAACCTACAAAGACACAAAAATCAACATTATCGATACGCCCGGACACGCGGACTTTGGAGGCGAAGTGGAGCGCGTGTTAAAAATGGTAGATGGCGTGCTTTTGCTTGTCGATGCGCAAGAAGGCGTAATGCCACAAACCAAATTTGTCGTAAAAAAGGCACTAGGCTTTGGAATCCGCCCCATTGTCGTGGTAAATAAAATCGACAAACCCGCCGCTGAGCCTGATAGGGTGGTAGATGAAGTTTTTGATTTATTTGTGGCAATGGGAGCGAGTGATGAGCAGCTTGATTTCCCCGTGATTTATGCTGCGGCGCGAGATGGCTATGCGGTGAAGAATCTAGAAGATGAAAAAAAGAATTTAGAGCCACTCTTTGAGGCGATTTTAGAAAGCGTATCTGCGCCAAGTGGAAGCAGTGAAAATCCTTTGCAAATGCAAGTTTTCACGCTGGATTATGACAACTATGTAGGCAAAATCGGCATTGCACGGGTGTTTAATGGCATTGTCAAAAAGGGCGAATCTGTAATGCTCGCCAAAGGGGACGGCACAAAAGAAGTAGGCAAAATCACAAAGCTAATCGGCTTTATGGGATTAGCGCGAACCGAAATCGAAACCGCTGGGGCTGGAGACATTGTAGCGATTGCGGGATTTAACGCCGTTGATGTGGGCGATTCGATTGTGGATAAGGACAATCCTATGCCGCTTGACCCTATGCACTTAGAAGAGCCCACTATGAGCGTGTATTTCGCCGTAAATGATAGCCCACTAGCGGGGACAGAGGGCAAACATATCACGGCAAATAAGATTAAAGATAGGCTTTTGAAAGAAATGCAGACAAATATCGCAATGCGCTGTGAGGAAATGGGCGAGGGGAAATTCCGTGTGAGTGGGCGCGGGGAATTGCAAATCACTATTTTAGCCGAAAATCTACGCAGAGAGGGCTTTGAGTTTAGTATCTCACGCCCTGAAGTCATTGTCAAAGACATTGATGGAGTAAAATGTGAGCCTTTTGAACATTTGGTAATCGATACGCCACAAGATTTTAGCGGGACGATTATCGAGAGACTTGGGCGCAGAAAGGCAGAGATGAAAGCGATGAATCCTATGGGCGATGGATTTACGCGATTAGAGTTTGAGATTCCCGCGCGGGGGCTTATTGGCTATCGTAGCGAATTTTTGACAGATACAAAGGGCGAGGGCGTGATGAATCACAGCTTTTTGGAGTTTCGCGCATTTAGCGGAAGCGTGGAGTCGCGCAAAAATGGCGCACTCATCTCTATGGAGGCAGGTGAGGCGACAGGATTTTCGCTTTTTAATATTCAAGAGCGAGGGGTGCTTTTTATCGCGCCACAGGCAAAAGTCTATGTGGGAATGGTAATTGGTGAGCATAGCCGTGATAATGACTTAGATGTCAATCCCATAAAGGCAAAGCACCTTACAAATATGCGCTCTAGCGGTGCAGATGAGGCAATAAAGCTCACTCCACCACGCGATTTGACGCTGGAAAGGGCATTAGAATGGATAGAGGAAGATGAGATTTTAGAAATCACGCCTATAAATTTGCGAATCCGTAAAAAGATTTTAGAGCCAAACTTACGCAAAAGGGCGAATAGTAAGAAGTAAAAATGCAAAAAAGTAAATTCGTCCATAATAATTCTCTATGTATAATATTTAAAAATCTTGTTGTATGTATGGGCATAGTATTTGCGTTTGAGATATGCAATACTCAAAAATATTTATAGCTGATAATTTTATTCACCAAACACCTCTTCCCATTTTCTCATCACCACTTCCTTGCTAAATCGCTCACTCACAATTCTTTTTGCCTCACTGCCAAATCGAATCCGCATAGATTCATCGCTCATTAGCGTAATGAGTTTGTCAGCATAAGTTTCTAAGTCGTTATCGCTGATTAAAAATCCGCTTTTGTTGTTTTCGATAATGTCGCGTGGTCCTGTGGCTATATCAAAGGCAATGCAGGGCAAAGCATAGCTACTCGCCTCCGCCAAAACCATACCAAAGCCCTCAAAATGCGAAGCCATAGCATAGATACTTGCCCCCAAATATTCACTCTCAATGTCTTTGGTAAAGGGCTTTAGGATTACAGATTCGCCTAAATTTAGTGCGCGAATCTTAGATTGAATCTCGCTTTTTAAGACTCCATCGCCTACGATGATGAGTTTCCATTTGCGCAAATCCGTGCTATTGCGCGAATCCGCCACTCTATCCCTCACCATTTTCCAAATATCAAGTAACCTTAAAAATCCTTTTTCACTACTGAATCTCCCTACGCTTAGCACCACCTTTTGGCTATGATTCGTAGCAACTTGTGGAATATTAGGCAAAAAGTTTGGAATGACTTTGATATTTTTATGGTAGCGTTGCCAAATATTTAGCTCTTTGGCTGTGAGTATGATGAGGGTGTCAAAAAGATTATTGCGTTTATTATATCTTTCAAATCTAGTGTGCTGAATCTTAATGTATTGCCCCCCCCTATGTCTAAAAATTGGCATATAAGTCCAATCATTAGTGATGATAATATCGGTGTGTTTGTATTGTCGCCACACTTTTAGAGCCAAAATAATTTTGTGTAAATTCTTAAAATACAGCCTTTTTATGTGGTTTGATAGCATTTTATTTCGCAAAACATTTTCATCAAAGTCGTGCATAAAAGTTAGCTTTGCTTTCGTAGTGTAGGGCAAAGAGCGATTCGCGCGATAAAAGCTAAGAATCTCTACGCTATGTCCGCACTCACTGAGTGCATCTGCAAGATTCGCACATACTCGCTCTGCCCCACCTGTGGTAGAAATGTCGTTTATGGTTAGTAAGATGTTCATTTGGGTGTCCTTTGTGTTAATTTTATTTTATTATTCATCTCTTTAGCTTGGAATTATAGAATTTTTCCGCGCAGTTTTTTGTAGGGAGAAAATGAGTAAAAATGCTAATACAGAATAAACAATAGATAATCCTGCTTGTGAAATAGTAGCTTTTTTATTAAAAACTTCCAATGTCGGTATAACAATATATGGGTTATTTGCAAAGTATATACACAAAAATATATATAGTATAACTAACAATATATTTCTTATTCTTTGCACATCAACAAACACAAGCACACAATAAACAATAATAAATTCATAGTAATACATCAAATACACAATAGAATCTACGGTTAAATATTCGCCAATAGGCATTATACCATAGATAACAAGCAATGCCACTGGAAACATTATTGTATATGAAATAATATACAAGATAGCAATTGCTAAATCGCGAAATGATTGTATGATTTCATTTAACATTTCATATCTTCGTATAAATTTTTTAATACAATAATATACAACCATAATAACCATTAACGCAATTGTATTTGCTTTTACATTTATATTTTTTACTACTTGCATTATCTGTTCATACGGTTTTGTTATATACTCATTCAAATTATAAAAAATAACAAATAGTGCTACCAATGATACAAAATTATTCATAATACGCAATAAATCCGTGTGATGGTCTGAAATATGTCTATAAAAAGCCAATTGAGTTTTATCTATAAAGTATTTAAAGTATTCTGAACCATATTGCTTGTTTATTATTTCTATTTCTCTAGCATATAATTCTAATTTATGCCATTCTTGTGCATCTAATGTGTTGTTTTGTGTTATTAAAATATCTTTGATAGTTCTAAATGAATCTTTGATGTTTTTAGCATATTTTAACTTATATTTTCGTTCTATTTTGAGCTGATTGGTTGAATCTTGTTTAATTTCTATCTTACATTGTTCATCATTAAAATTATTTTCAATAAAATTCTCAACTTTTTTAAAATCCAAACTAGCCATATCAACATTTACCAAATTTACAGCTTTAGGCTCTTTAAATTGACAAGCACTAAAATTTGGCACTTCATTGAAAGTTACGCCATAAAAACAAGTGGTTTGCTTAAATGTGCTTTCGTGGAAATCTGCATAATTGTTAAAAATAGCATTATTAAAATATACATTGCTTTGAAACTCGCGATTACTAGCAGAAAATGTCCCATAAAACTCACAATTTTTAAAAGATACATCTTGTGCAAAATCGCATTGTAAAATAACATCGCCTTTAAATATTATTTTGTGCATATTTGTTGGACTATCAAATTCTAATGGCTCACCAAACATTTGTACACTCATACAATCAGTTTTTGCTTTAGTTGTTAGATTGATATTGAATGAATATATAGTGTGCTTGTTAGCATTTAATATGCCATCATTTTTAATCTCAATTATATTTGGGTTATTAAACTCTAATGAATTATCAAACATTTTTTCACGATTAGTATTAGCCTTAATTGTTAAATTAGCATTTACTAAATATGTAATATATTTGACAGCATCTATTGTCTCATTATGTTTAATCTCAATTATATGTGGGTGGCATTCATTGACTTCCTTAAATATACTAATTATATCAGTATTTAATTTAAATAGTTTAAATTCTACTTTGTTTACGCTTACCACAATCATACTTTCACTATCCGTTTTCATATATGATATTTCTATACTATCCATTTGCATTCCTCCTCTTAAGCTGATTTACCGCCTTTTCTACGATTTTTTTGTCCTCTGCGAAGTCAAAGTAGCGGAATTGTTCGCCACTTTGGCGAATCCCACGCAAAATGTCGCCACTATTGCGGTATTTTAAGTCTAGCTCGGCGATTTCAAAGCCACTCATCGTCTCGCTAAATTCCTTTAGACGCGCTGAATCAGCGTTGTTTGTGTAGAGATAACAAAAGCCTTTCATTCCATTGCGACTTACTCGTCCGCGTAGCTGGTGAAGCGTGGCAAATCCAAGTCGCTCCGCACCTACAATTACGATAGTTGAAAGATTCGGCAGTGAGATTCCCACCTCAAATAGCGTGGTTGCCACCAAAATTGCGCCATTGTCGCGAAATTCCTCCAAAATCCTCTCTTTGTCCGCGTCCTTGCCGTGCGTGGCAAACACGCGCTCAAAGTGTTTGCGCCAAAATGGCAAACCCTCCGCTATCGACTGGTAGGCAATTCCTTCGCTTTGCTCCACTAGCGGGTAGATTATGGCGACTTGTTTGCCTTGCGCCACGACATTTTTTATATGTGCGAAAAGTTCGCCAAAGCCCTCTCGTGTGATGATTTGCGTCTTAATATTTTTTGGATATGGCAAATCTCTAATAAAACAAAAATCAATAAATTGCGCCTCAATCATCGCCATAGTGCGAGGAATCGGCGTTGCAGAGAATTGAATATTATGCGGTTTTTTGCCATCAATTTCTAGCATTTTTTCTAATTTTAGTCGCTGATTCGTGCCGAATCGGTGCTGTTCGTCCGTCATAAACAAATCAAACGCGCTTAAGTTTCTATACAAAAGCGCGTGAGTGCCGATAAGAAAGTCGCATTCGCTGAGATTATCGTCCTTTATCATTAGTGCTGTGCGGATTTGCGTGGGCAAAAATTTTTGCGCTTCCGTGTAAAGCTGACGCGCCAAAATGGTGGTGGGCGCGAGTAAAATGGACTTTTTTGGATAGGCTAACGCCACGCAGGACAATATTACAAGCGTTTTGCCACAGCCCACATCGCCCATCACAACGCAACGAGTGGCTTTTTGGCTGCCTAATTTTTCGCGCAAAAAGGCAATCGCATTGCTTTGCCCTTGTGTGAGCGAAAAAGGCAGATTTTTGATGAATGATTCTAACAAAGGCGCGTTATTTAGGCGATTTGTGGCGGGGAATTCGCGCTTTTTTCGCGCCAAAGATTGCATATAATACACAATCTCTACAAATTTGATTGCCTCCAAATACACGCCAAAAAGCCCACCATTGCGCTTAAAATCGCGCAAAAAGTGGCGTGAATCAAACAACGATTCGCCTAAAGATTCGTGCATTTTAGTTTCACGCTTTAAATCAAACGCGGATTGATTTGATTCACCCACAGATTCGCACGATTCAAACGATTCGTAGCTAGATTCGCTTGAATCTAGCGTTGATTCAGGGTGGAAAATCATATAAATCGCCTCAATATAGTGCGATTCTAGCCCTAGATTCGCCAAAGATTCGCGCGTTATAATAGTGCGAAAAATCTCATTCAAAGTCGCGCTTTTCATCTTTGTGGTGGGAAAATTCATCACAATTTGATTGATTTGCGTGATGATTTTGGGCTGATTGATTTGATAGACGCCGTTAAACTGCGCCACTTCGCCCAAAAGGCACATTTCCTTACCCACCGCAAAAAGGCTATGATGAAAGGGCTTTGGGTGAAAAATATTTATATCAATGGCGCAATCAAAGTCTAATGCAAAGGTGCGAATCTTTAGGATTTTTGCCATTTTTGTTTTGCCCTCGATTCGCACCCGAATCGCCCCTAGCGAATCCTCCAAATCGCGCAGTAAAAAGGTATTTGTATAGGATTTCGGCGCAAATAAAATCGCCTCATAGAGATTGTGAATGCCTATTTTTGCAAGTTTTTTAAATGCCTCTACTTCCTCCACGCTTAAACCGCCTAGCACACGCTATTTATCCACCACCACGCTAAAGCTAAGGTTATTTACCTCGCTATGTGCCTTGATATAGGCGTTTAGCTCATCTAATTTTAGATTTTTAATCTTTTTGACAAACTCATCATCGTAATTTAGCGGTAGATTGCGCGTGAAATTGCGAAATTTCTTATTTAGCCTCGCATTTAGCGTCTCATCGCTTAAGACGCGTGAGCCTAAAATGTAGTCCTTTGCGCCATCTAGCTCTTTTTGCGTAACGCCTTTTTTGATAAAATCAGCGATAATTTTCTTAAAAACGCTAATTGCCGTGTCCTTATTTTCCAAGCTCGTTTGCAGATAACCCGCAGTCTGCGCTGTTACGCTATTGACAGAGGCGTAAAAATACGCAGAGTAGGCAAGTCCGCGCTTTACGCGAATCTCTTCCATTACACGCGAACCAAAGCCCGAACTCCCCATTATAAAGCTCATAAGCGTTAGTTTATGCAAATCTTTTTCGTAAGATTCAAAGTTAAAAGGCGATGCGAAATAAATAAATGCCTGTTTTGTGGGCTTTATGGCGGTAATCGTTTGCGCCTCGCTATTTGGGGCGAATTTTGCGCGTTTGATTTTCGCACCGCGTGGCAAAAACGACAGCAACGAAGCTAAATCTTTTTTAATGGATTCCAACTCAAAATCCCCGCCCACCAAAATCACAGCGTTTTCTAAATTAAGCGCACCGCCCACAAAGCCCTCAATATCGCCAAGTTTAATATTCTCAATGTCGCTAATCTCGCCCAAACTTGCATTTTCAAGCGGTGTGCCTTTGAAAATGAGCTTATTTAGGTTTTTGGAGGCGATATAATCAAAATTATTTTCCTTAGATAATAGCTCGGCTTTTAGCGCGACTTGGCTTTGATTAAACGCATCGCGCGTGAAATTTGGGCTTTGAAGTAGCTCACGCAACAGCTCTAAGGCAATTCCCCTTTTTTCACTCAAAAAACTTATATCAAAAGTAAGCGATTCTAACCCACTGCTAACGCCTAGCGAAATGGCATTTGATTCTAATGCGTCCGCAAAGTCAATCTCGCCTTTTTTCTTGCTACCACGATTTAAAATATCCGCGCTAAAGGCACTTAAGCCCACTTTGCTTTCATACACTTTTCCGCCACCATAGAAAACAATGCTAATATTTCCCAAAGGCAGGGCAGAAGAAAGCTCATAAATTAGCGGGATCTCCGCGCCATTTACAACGATATAATCCAAATTTTCCGTCTTTTTTGTATTCTTTGTAATTGCTCCCATATTTGCTCCAAAAGTTAAATTTATGATAAAAATTACGCTTATAAAAAATCTCACTTTTCGCCGTCCTTATGTTTAGATTCGCATTTTGATTCGCCGTAATTTGCTATGCCGATTCGCCAAAAAACTAGCACATTTTTAAGATATTATACGCTGTGTCGCGAATGGCAGGGATTTCCCCCGCATCGCGAATCACTTTTATCATATCATTCGTATTCATCGAGTTTCGCGCACCTGCACTTGCCACGACATTTTCCTCCATCATCGTGCTACCCAAATCATTCGCGCCAAAGGCAAGTGCGAGTTGCCCCACAGACGCACCTTGCGTAACCCAGCTACTTTGGATATTTTTAAAATTATCCAAATAGATTCGCGCAGCACTCAAATAGCGCAAATAGCGATTTGAACTCGCCTTTTGCATTTGCGGAAACTGCGCTTTTAGTGGCGTATTATCAGGCTGAAAACTCCACAATATAAAAGCACGGAATCCGCCCGTCTCATCTTGCAAATCACGGATTAGTTTGAAATGATTCACAATGTCGCTTTCATCATCAACGCTCCCAAACATCATCGTAGCGGTGGTTTTCATATCTAGCTTGTGGGCGGCACGATGAATGGCTATCCATTCACTCGAATCTAACTTCTTAGGCGCGATAATATCTCTCACCCTATCGCTTAGCACCTCCGCACCTGCGCCCGGAATCGAGCTAAGCCCAGCTTTTTTAAGCGTCTGCAAAACTTCCTCCACACTTGACTTAGAAACTTTGGCGATATAATCAATCTCAATGGCACTAAAGCCGTGAATCGTGATATTTGGATACTTTTCGTGGATATGTCGCACCAAATTTTCATACCACTCTAGCTTTAGCGTTGGGTGAACGCCGCCTTGAAAAAGGATTTGCGTCCCGCCGATTGCGATTAGCTCATCGATTTTGCTATCGATTTCATCAAAACTCAAAATATACCCGCCTTCCTCGCTAATGCGCCGTTTAAACGCGCAAAACTTGCAATCCACCCAGCAAATATTTGTGTAATTGATATTTCTATCAATGATAAAAGTCGTAATTTTATCGCTATGCAGGGCATTTTTGATAGCATAAGCCTTGCGTCCTAGCTCTTTTAAGGGCGATTCGCACATTTGGCGTAAAATCTCTTTTTCATTTATTCTGCTCATAATTTCTCACTTAAATTTTATCTTTAAAAAAATTGGCATTATAGCTAAATTGCTTTAGATTCGCCTTTTGAATCAATCTTTTCAAGCGGTTGTGTAAAATCTAGTGGCGGTTGAGTCTGCATTGTTATCTCATAGCTCTCATTGATTGAATCTAATATTTCCTTAATCTCCAATGCCTTTTTTGTGGTGGCGGTGTCTGTGAGCGTGTTGAAAAACACCAAGTCCGCGTTTTTGCGCCTCACACTAAAATCAATGCTTGTGATTTCATTTTTCATCAAACTAATCGTAGCATTTGTGAGTGCCTCAAAATGCGGATTTGTAATGTTTAGATTATCTATCAAATACTGCAGATTATCGCTATTTGCCTCATAAAACGCACTATTTACGGCGCCATTTGCCTTTAGCAAAATATCCAATTTTTCCAAGCTATATTCATAAAAGCTCGGCGCTGTCGGGTCAAACCACTCTTTTAGCAAAAATAAAATACTCTTATTGCGAAATCGCTTCTCACGAATCAAAACGGCGAAATTCACGCTAATAGCGATATTGCCAATGTCTAGCTTTAGCACTCTATCAAGCATCACATAGCCCAGCGCGGAATCTTGCTTAGTAAGGCTAACAGAATAAGCGAAATTTTTGGGTAAGAAAATGAGATTTTGTGAAATTGCACCAATATTTACAGCGACAGAGATTTGGCTTGTGTTTAAATCAGTAATGGCAAGGCTAATGTCGCTAAAAATAATTTTACGATTTTGCGAGATAAATGGTATATTTAGCAAACTTATCGAATCAAGGCTAATGTCATTGATTTTACAGCTATGTTTGAAAAATCCACTACATTGCACTTGTGAGAAATTAAGATAAAGCAACTTTTCGCTTAGCTCAGATTTTAGTGAGTTTAGATAGCTATCTATAGCTTTGGTTTCCACGCGCTTTAGATATTCATTTGCTACAAGTAGGCAGATTCCAAGCGATATGATGACAAATATTAAGCTAAAAAGTCCTTTTTTGCTCATTTTGCGATTCCTTTAAGGATTTTTAAGATTTTTGAAATTTATAGCATTTTTTTGCTTGAATCTGCGAATCTACAATATATCCCTCAACCTATTCGCCTCGCTCATCCATTCGCATAATTCATCGAATCTATCGCCTTTTATCATTTCTTTCGCGCTTTTTAGCTCCCTCTCATAGATTTCTATCGCCTCTAAAATCTCGTCCTTATTTTGCTTGGCAATCGCACTCCACATTACGCCACTGCTCTTTGCGATTCGCACCATTCCTTTGAATCCGCCCCCCGCCACCGCGACAATATCTTGGGCTTTTTCCTGCTTTAGCACGGCGTTTGCGAGTGCGTAGCTCAAAATATGTGGCATATGACCGATGAATGCCGTGTGCCTGTCGTGGCTAACGGCGTCCATTTTGATGATATTCATCTCCAAATTTATGCAGATTTCACGCGCTAGATTAACTTGGTGCGCCCCACTTTGCGC
>JBNMHH010000001.1:0-43243 GCA_050872665.1 Helicobacteraceae bacterium | reverse complement strand
TTAAAGGAGAAGAATGAGAAATATCACAGATTCAAAACGGCGCGAGTTTTTGAGCGATTCGGCGAAACTCGCAGGGGCGGCGATAGTAACAAGCGCATTGCCACTAATGGCAAGAGATTCAAATTCAACCAAAGGAGCAAAAATGCAAACAATCAAACTCAATAATGGCGTAAAAATGCCAATTTTGGGCTATGGGACTTATCAGATTCCAAACAGCGAGGCACAAAGGTGCGTAGAGGACGCTATCAGCGTGGGTTACCGCTTAATCGACACCGCACAGGCTTATGCAAACGAGGAGGCAATAGGCGCGGCACTAAAAACCGCGATAAACGGGGGCGTAAAGCGCGATGAGCTTTTCATTGAGACAAAACTTTGGATAAGCCACGCCAATGAAAAAGACGCGCTAAAAGCCTTTGATATGAGCCTAAAAAAGCTAGGGGTGGATTATATCGACCTCTATATCATTCATCAGCCTTATAACGACACTTATGGCGCGTGGAGAGCGATGAGTAAGCTACACAAAGAGGGCAAAATCCGCGCGATTGGGGTGAGTAATTTTTATGCGGATAAAATTATGGATTTTTGCCTCTTTAATGACATAAAACCCGCGGTAAATCAAATCGAAATGCACCCATTTTTCCAAAAGGTTGATGAGCAAAAAATCAATAACGATTTGGGCGTAGCGGTGCAGAGCTGGGGGAGCTTCGCGGAGGGCAAAAACGATATGTTTAACAATAAAGTGCTAAAAGCTATCGGGGATAAATACGGCAAAAGCCCTGCGCAAGTGATTTTGCGATGGCTTATCGAGCGCAATGTCATAGTCATTCCAAAAACTACAAAAAAGGCGCGAATGGAGGAAAATATCGCTGTATTTGACTTCAAACTAAACGCCGATGATAAAGCAAAAATCGCCAAACTTGACACAGGCAAATCACTCTTTTTAGACCACCGCGACCCGCAAACGATAAAATTTTTGGCAAATTATAAGGCGTAAAGTTAGGTGGGGGTAGCAAAAATTCTTTTTGTGTAAGCCCCCAAATAAGATAAGATTCACACATTTAAGGACAAACTATGCAAAAACCTTTTGTTTCTATGCTTATGATGACTTCTATTGACGGCAAAATAGACGGAGATTTCATCGACAACCACAACGAATGGCTTGGGGATTATTACGAGGAGCTAAAGCTACAAATTTCAGATGCTTGGGGCAATGGGAGCAACACGCATAAGAAGTATTTTAGCGATGAAAGTGTGGATTTGTCAAAGTTTAGTGGCGTTAGCGTGGATTTTAAGGACAATGTCATTAAGGACAAAGCCCCTTATGCTGTGTGCTTTGACACCACAGGCAAGGTAAAATGGCGCAACGCCACCCTAACCTACCCTGACAATGTCGAAAATAGCGTCATAGTCGTTACTACACGCAAGGCAAAAGCTGAATATATCGCATATCTTAAAGCCAATGACATAGCCTATATCTTTGCAGACGATGAAAATGGCGAAAAAATCGACATAAAAATCGCCCTTGATAAGCTCTACACACTCTTTGGCGTAAAACGCTTTGCCTTAACGGGCGGTGCTATCATCAACGCGGAGTTTTTAAGGCAAAATTTAGTCGATGAGATAAGGCTTGTAATCGCACCTTTCATAGACGGCACTCAAAACGCCACTATTTGTGAGAGTGTGGATAATGTCGCTTTGACAAAGGCATTTAAATTTGATGAATGCAAAGCACTTAAAGATGACGGGCTACTTTTAGTCTATAAAAAGGCGTAATGCTTAGTAGGCATTAGTTTGCGAATCTACCAAAAGATTCGCACTAAAATTTATGCGAATCTAGTGTGAATCCACCCGAATCTACTTAAAAAATTTTAAAATTTTCTACGATTCGCCCTTGACAGATAGTAGCTATCATCTTTTATAATTTCATTTGTGGATTTTTTCACGCAATTTTTATTTCAAAGGAGCAAAATGAAAAAAGAGATTCATAGCGAATCACAATACCTTGAATCGCACGGCATACAGCACGATTCAAACATTTCAAGCGATTTGCATAATCCAAAACGGCGCGAGTTTTTGAGCGATTCGGCTAAACTCGCAGGGGTGGCGATAGTAACAAGCGCATTGCCACTAATGGCAAGTGGCACGATTAACGATTCACAAGAAGGAGAACCAATGAAAATCACAAAAACAAAAAACGGCGTTAATTTCGTCAAGGTAGGGCACACGGACATTGAGATTTCGCAAATCTGTATAGGTGCGATGAGCTTTGGCAAGGCGGGGACTTTGCACGACTGGACGCTTGATGAAAAGGACAGCGAGGCTATCATCAAACACGCTTTGGAAAAGGGGCTAAATTTCTTTGACACCGCAAATATCTACTCTGCGGGGACTAGCGAGGAATACCTAGGCAAGGCGATAAAGAAATTTGCCAAACGCGATGAAGTCGTCATCTCTTCAAAGGTGTATTTTAACAAAGGCGTTTTATCGCGCAAGGCGATTTTGCGTGAGATTGATGGGACGCTAAAGCGACTTGGGACTGATTATTTGGATATTTACATTATCCACCGCTTTGATTACACCACGCCCATTGAGGAGACTATGGCGGCGTTGCACGAGACTGTGAAGGCTGGGAAAGTCCGTGCTCTAGGGGCGTCTGCGATGTTTGGCTATCAGTTTGCAAATATGCAACAAGTGGCAAAGGATAACAACCTCACGCCTTTTAGCATTATGCAAAATCATTACAATCTGCTTTACCGCGAGGACGAGAGGGAGCTAATCCCTATTTGCAAGCAACAAGGCGTTACGCTTATGCCTTATTCACCACTTGCGAGCGGGCGTCTGGCTCGGGCGGAGTGGAAAAGCGATACGATTCGCAGTAAGACGGATAAAACCGCTATGGGCAAATATGATAAGACAGAGGCGCAGGACAAAATCATCGCAGGGCGTGTCAATGAACTCGCAAAGAAAAAAGGCGTGGCGATGAGCCAAATCTCTCTAGCGTGGCTTTTAGCAAAGGGTGCTGGGTCGCCTATCATCGGGGCAAATAAAACCAAATATATCGATGAGGCGGTCGGCGCAATGAGTGTCAAACTCAGCCAAAAAGAAATCGCGTATTTAGAGGAGGCATACATTCCGCATAATATCGTGGGTGCGTTAAGCGCAGAGGAAGCAAAGGAATCGCTTAAAAATTTAGTAAAATAGGCGAATCTAGCGAATCCATAATCTATAAAAAATCTAAAATTGCTTTGATAAGAGCCAAAAAGCCAAATCAAAGCAATTCTATGCGCGAATCTTTATTTTTTCTACTGCCTTCTGCCAAAAGTGGTGCCATACACGACATTTCGCAATTCAAAAATGTCATCATTTGGAGGCTCGATTCCTTGTGGCAAAACACTTGGCATAAATACCTCAACATTGCACTCATAGCCCTCAAATTTATTGACTTTTAAAGTGCCAAGTGGGATTTCTTTGTGTTTGCCCTCCCATACTTTTGCCGTGTCTTTTAAGTCATCTTTTGGGTTTGGTAGCACTAGCTTTAGGGTAAATTCTATGGGCGATTTTGCAATATCACTTTTAAAATTCGCCTCCAAAAAGTCATCGCCTAGCGAATCTAACTCACTTTGATTCAAAGACTTTACGCCATTTTTTGGCACAAAGCTAAATCGCGCAGGGGTAGATTTCGCCTTATTTTTTTCTTTAAAATTAAATGTATGCACACTATGATAGGCGTTATTGCCGTAACTGCGCGTGATAGTGAGACTCTGCGTCTCTTTTGCGGCATTTACAAATGATGGCACTTTGTTGCGCTCAATATCGGCTTCTTCAGGCGTCATAGTTTTATTTTTGACTTGTAGTTGCAAATCCATAAATTGCTTAAATTCCTCTGCGTTTTTGGCAAAATTTATGCGCGAATTTGTCATCGCAATTTCCCAAGAATCGCTTTTGCTTTGAATTTTTAACGCCATAGAGCGATTTTTGCTTTTATCGCTTTGATTCTCATTGCCACCACCTAGCGAAAATCGCACTTTCGTAGGCACACTAGCATTTTCTAAAAGCGGTATGTCAAATCGCTTTGATGCCCTTTTATCAGGGATAAACTCGCCACTAGCGCAAAATCCTTTGGCGTGATTGATTTTTTTATGCGGTTTATTCGTATCGCCATTTAGCGCGTAAAAATAATCCGCGATAATCTCCGCATCACTTTTTTGCCCTTGCATTGGGCTTTGTGATTCATCACTCACACTTCCACTTGCATAGAGATTCAAACTCACACACACAATCGCAATCAGCGATAATTTCTTACTTAGATTCATTGATATTCCTTTATGATTTAGATTTAAAATTTGCAATTCTAATGACAAATTATTGATTTTTTGTTAAGTAGTTTGCATTATAATTGCGCCACTAAAAAATACTTTAAGGAGATTCCAAATGAAACACGACTTTAACAAAAAAATCCAAAATGTGCTAATCCTAAATGGCGGTATGGAGTATCGCGATAGCAAGGGCAGACTAAACCTTGCATTTTGCGAGATAATGCAAGATGAATTGCAAAAGCTAGGCAAAGAAGTGCGACTAACGCATATCGCGCAAGGCTATGATATAGACGCAGAAGTGGCGAAGTGGAAGTGGGCGGATTGTGTGATTTTGCAATTCCCGGGCTGGTGGATGGGAGAGCCGTGGATAGTCAAAAAATACTTTGATGAAGCTATCGGGCAAAAGGCTGTGGGAGTGCTATTTGAGAGCGATGGACGCAGCAAAAGCGACATAAACAAACGCTATGGCAGTGGCGGACTATGCGCGGGCAAAGCGATGATGCTAAGCACAACTTGGAATGCGCCTTTGTATGCGTTTAACGAAGTGGGCGAGTTTTTTGACGGGCGCGGTGTAGATGAAGTTTTTGTGCATACTTATAAGATTTTTGCGTTTTTGGGATTCACGCGGTTTTTGCCGAGATTTATGGCAAATGATGTGCATAAAAATCCAAACTTTGCAAAATGGGAGAGGGATTTGAGAGCGCATATAGTGGAGAATTTTTCTTAAAAAAATTAGCGATTTTTTTAGCGAATCGGCGCGAAATTTTACAAACAAAAAGGATAAAACTATGGCATATACAATCAAACAAGTGGAAAATATCACGGGTGTGAGTTCGCATACTTTGCGCTACTGGGCGAAATGTGGGCTGTTTTCGCATATCGACAGAGATGACAATGGCTACCGCTACTTTAGCCAAAGGGATTTGCAGTGGGTAGGCTTGGTGCAGTGTATGAGGCAGACGGGAATGAGTATCGCTAAGGTTTTGGAGTTTGTCGAGCTTTGCAAAATGGGCGATTCGACTTTGCCAAAGCGCATAGATATGATGAAAGCCCAAGAGAGGGAAATCCTTGAGACGATAGCCACCTACACCAAAGCCCTAGAAGCCGTGCGAGGAAAGATAAAAATCTTATCATCTCGCGCCAAAGATACATTTACACTTGGGACAAGCCCCAAATTGCAAAATTATTACAACGAATCAAAGCCCTACAAAAGCCTAAATGACAATGCAGGAAGCAAAAAGCGCATAAGTAAAAGTTAAGTTTTGTGCGAATCGCGAATGTTTGAATCTAGCGTGGCGAATCAATAATAATCCGTCATTGCGAGGGCGAATCGTAGATTCGCACGAAGCAATCCAAAAATATAATGTGGATTGCCACGATTCGGCGAATCGCCGAATCTCGCAATGACGGCGTGGGCGATTCATCAAAGGCGAATCGTGGCAATCCACAAATTCACGCAAAGCAATCCCAATCACCGCCACTATTTGCAAAAGTCTTTTGCACCCATATCGCAAAGTTTGTTTTTATAATATCTAGCCATTTTTGGATTTTTAGCTATGTCTTTACCGCCGTCTCTATACCATTCAAATGCTAATCCACAGCCCACAGCTTTGCCCATTTCACAGGCTCTCTCAGCATAGCCTAGTGCTACTAATAGCGTGTCTTTTTTGCCAAAATGAAGTGCCACATTCACACAAAAAGTTGCATCTAACGCACAAACTCTATCAGCATAAGATTTTGCCTTATTTTCATCGACTTTAATATCAAATTGCTCATTGCCTTGCAAATAAGATACTGCCAATGCGCTACAAGCCCCAGCCAATCCATTTTGACAGGCTTTGTCTTGTAAGTCTATGATTCGCTTACACGCACCTTTATCGCCATTGCCACCTTGACAATGTTGAGCTAATCTATTAGCCTCTTCATTTTGCCAAAATATTTCGCCTTGCTTTTTAATTTTCTCAATAATTCTTTGTTGCCACTCGTTTTGAATCTCCTCTACGCTTTTGCCAAATACTACGCTTATTACAAGCAAACTTAGTAAAATAATCTTTTTCATTTTTTTCTCTCCTTTATTTTTTTAATCACAAGTTGTTATGCCACCAAATGTGTTACACACTGTGGGCATCTTCATTTGATAGTTGCCTGATGATTGATTTTGTTGCAATTGTTGATTGATACTTTGCCATTGTGCTGCTTCTGCTGCTTTTCTTGCCGCTTGTGCTTGTTGTTGCATAATAAGCGTTCGTTGATATTCCATACCAAAAGCCATATCTTGCTGATAGCCATCACCTTGCGGTCTAGTGAGTGTTTGCCGAACGCCTTTGGGGAATTTATTTGTATCCCATTGCCTGTCAAAGTAATCCACATATCCACTAGAAAATACAGCCTTACAAGGCGTAGTATATAGGAATCCACTATCATCTATACCATCTCTATCGTAATATAGCGTAAGCGGGGAAAGTCCTTTGCCTACACCACCACAAATAACATTTGCACCTATCGGATTAGTATTATAAGTGATACTATAATCTCCGCCACAACCTACAAATCCACACGCCATAATCGCCAATAAAGCATATTTAAGTAACTTTTTCATTTTTTCTCCTTTTGCGCTAATTTATCGTGCCACTATTCGCACCTCGTGCGAGTAGTAGCTCCATTATCTTTGTATTTCCACCTTCGGCGGCATATTGTGATACAGATTTGCCATTTATGTTTCTTGCATTTATATCTGCCCCAAATGTTATCAAAGTTAGTGCCACTTCATAATGTCCATTTTTACACGCCCACATTAGAGCCGTTACACCTTTATGTGTAGCGTTTGCGCTTACACCATTTGCCAAACATTCGCTAACGCCATTGGTATTGCCTAATGATGCCAAAAGGGCTAGATTTGCTTCTTGCACTTTGGTTTCTAAGTATTGCTTTATCTCATTATCACTTGTTATACTCAAAGCTGTGCTTATAGTATCAAAATTATAAGATTTACATTCAGCCAACACATCAGCACCGCATTCAACTAAATATTTCACTATTTCAAGGTTATTGCTATGTGAAGCCAACATTAGCGGAGTAGAACCATAGCCATCATAGTTATCTCTCGCATTCACATCTGCGCCATTTGCCAAGCATTGCCTTACTTGCTCTAAATTGCTATTTTTAATTGATTCAAATAGCATATCATTCCAACTCATTATAATTCCTCCTTTGGAATAAATTTTTTAAAAATGTATTTTACCCCCCCCCTAAATTAAATTAACCTTAAATGATTATATTATGGCGAATCGTTTTTTTTGTGTGATTTGGCAAAATTGTGGATTCGCTTAGGGTTGTGTGGAATGGGGGATTTTGTGGATTGCTTCGGCGATTCGCTCGATTCGCCTCGCAATGACGGAAAAGGTATGCCGAATCTCTACGCCGTCATTGCGAGATTCGGCTTTCGCCTGAATCGGAGCAATCCAAAAAAATAAAAAGTAGCATAAATCCACTTTTTTAATTTTTGACAAAAATTTTTGCGATTCGCCCTTGACAGAGAGTTGCTCTTAGGTTTTATAATTGCATTTTTATTTTAATGTCAAAGGAGAAAAAAATGAAAATGGATAAAATTAAGGCGCGATTCGCCGCGTTGGCGATTATTGTTTATGCTATGCCACTTTTGGCGCAGGATTTGGACGAATCTTACAAAAACGGCGTTATGTATTACAGCAAGTTTCGTGGTGGCGTGATTGAGGATATGTATATCGATAAAAGCGCGATTGTGGCGTTGCAAAAGGACGGCGTGTTGCCAAATGGTGCGCGAATCGTGGTGGAGGAATATTTCAACAAAAATGGCAAAAAAGGTGCGTTAAATCGCTACATTGCTATGCAAAAGCGTGGTGCGGATTGGGATTTTATCCCATATAACGCCGATAAAAGCGTGAATGTCGATGATAATCCATCGCGTTGCAAAGAATGCCACACTAGCTCGATTCGTGGCGTGGATAAAGTCTTTTCGTTAGATAAAATTAAAGCATTTAGATTAAAATAAAGGCGTGATTCGTGGCGAATCAAGTGCGAATCTAGGGCGAATCAAACTCGAATCTAGCTCGAATCTAATGCAAATCAAGCGAATCTAACGCACGAATCATAATTTTTGGGAGGCAAAATGCAAAATAGCGTAAAATCTCTACCGCACAAATATAGCGACAATGACAGCAAATTAGACAAAAAACTAATCGACATTACCGAGCGGGCGGGCTTTAAAATCGCTTTGTTTTCAGTGTCGATGATGACAATCCTCGCAGGTGTGATTGTAAGCCCAGCACTTCCTGCCATAGAGGCGCATTTTAGTGGTGTGGCAAATGTCGAAATTCTCACACGCCTTATCGTTACGATGCCAGCACTTTTTGTGATGCTTTTTGCGCCTGTGGCTGGGGCTTTGGTGGATAGATTTGGCAAACTAAAATTTCTTTATCCTAGCATTTTGGTATGGACGCTATCAGGCTGTGCTGGGGCGTTTATGGATAATTTGTATTTGATACTGCTTTGTCGTGCGATATTTGGCGTAGCTACGGCTTTTGTGATGACGATAAGCACGGCGTTAGTGGGGGATTATTTTTCCAAAGGCGGCGTGAATCGCCTGCAATCCGCGCTTGGCTTTCAAAATTTCATTATGGCTTTTGGTGGCGCAGGGGCGACTTTGGCGGGAGGATTGCTTGTTACGCTTTCGTGGCGATATATCTTTTTAGTTTATGGCTTTGGCTTTGTGATTTTGTTACTCAATGCGCTCTATCTTTTTGAGCCAAAATTTACGCGTAAAAAGACGGCGCAAACGCCCACCAAAATGCGTTTTATGCCCTATCTTGGCGCGTGGTTTATGGGATTTTTTGGCTCGGTGGTGTATTATCTGTGCCCTACGCAGTTGCCTTTTTACATACGCGATTATTTGGGGCTTGATAGCGTATTTGTGGGTGTGGCGATTGCCGTGCCACCGATAACTTACGGGCTTTGTGCGCTATTTTATAAGAAAATGTCGCTAAGATTTAGCCTCTTTGGCTTGTATAGCTTTGGCGCACTGCTCTTTGGCGTGGGCTTTTTGATAATCGTCTTTATCCACGATTTTACCGCGCTACTTATAGCAATGGCAATCATCGGCTTTGGCTCGGGGCTTGTGTATATCAACAATTCCGCGTGGATTTTAAAACTCGCCCCAAATACCGAGCGGGGCAAAGTTGCGGGGATTTTGTCAAGCTGTATATTTTTGGGGCAGTTTCTCTCACCCCTACTCACGCAACCCATTGTCGGGCGAATCGGGCTTTTTAGCGCATTTTTACTCTACGCAGTGCTTATTTTTATCGTAGCAGTGGTATTTTTCACCGCAAAATTTAAGGGATAGATTTGGGGTAAATAAAGTTTGATTGTGTAAAATAACTTTTTGCAATAAAAAATATTTAGGATAAAAATGTCGCTTAGCATAACGCTCCCAAAAGACTTGCCACGAGTGAGAAATATACATTTTAGAAGTTTTAGCTCTTGCTCTTTTGCCAAATTTAGACAAAATCATAGCTCATTTGAAAATCCCGTGTGCTTTGAGGCTAATGCCATTGTTTTTGTGAGACAAGGCTCTAAAATAATGCACCACGCAAAATCACGCTTTGCAATCAAGCAAAATGAAGCGTTGTTTTTAAAAAGTGGCACATATACTTTGAGCAATATCGCTCTAGAAAATGGCGCGTATGAGGCGTGGCTGTTTTTCTTTGATAATGCGTTTTTGCTAAATCTTATGCAAAAATATCACTCTTTGCGCAAAAAGCCACGCACACACGCAAACACACCCGCCCTAAAATCAAGCCACGCGCAATTACTTGATATTTTGCAAAGTTTCGCGCCCTATTTCAAGGACAATACGCAGATTTTTGAGCCTATTGTCGAGCTAAAGTTTGAGGAAATATTTGCATTTTTATTGCTTCATAGCGATGAGTTTAGCGCGTTTGTAGATGATATTTTTTCTAGCCTAACCTTAGAGTCTATGGATTTGTTTAGCCATTGCGATGAGACGTTTTTGAGTGTGGGGCAAATGGCACAATACGCAAAAAGCGATATAAGTTCGTTTTCTAAAACCTTTAAGCAAAATTTTAGGCTTAGCCCTAAGCAATATATCGATGAAAAGCGATTCAAAAAAGCGCAACACTTGCTTATAAACTCCACGCAAAATATCAATGAGATTTGCACGACTTGTGGCTTTAGCTCACCCTCTTGGTTTATCAAACGATTCAAAAATCGCTACGGACAAACGCCAAAGCAATTCCAAAAAACTGCTAAAATTTGACAAAAAACTCGCACAACAAAAATCACAAATGCACTACAATTCCGCCTATGCAACATTGCAAATTTATTATGTAAGGATTGTAAAATGAAAATATTGTGTAAAGCATTTGTGCTACTTGGTTTGGTGGGTGCGTTTGGCTCATTTATATTTGCTGAAAGCAAAGTGGCTGGTGGCAAGGTTTTGGGTGGCTTTTCTAGTCCAGAGAGTGTGTTTGTAGGCAGGGATTATATCTTTGTGGCAAATATCGGCAAAGAGCCTAATTCACTAGCAAAGGATAATGATGGCTTTATCGCAAAGCTAGATAAAAATGGCAAGGTAATAAAGCGCGATTTTGCACGCAATCTTAACGCGCCAAAGGGTATGATAGAGATTGATAATACGCTTTATGTCGTGGATATTGATAGGCTTGTGGCGTTTGATACGCAGGGCAAAAAAGTGCTTGAAGCCGCCATTGAAGGCGCGATTTTCCTCAATGACATTGTGCTACTTGATAAAAATACTTTGCTTTTAAGCGACACGGGCAATGGCATTATTTATGCCTTTGATTTGCAAAGCAAACAAACAAGCGAGTTTGCAAGGCTTGAGCTAGCAAAAACGGGCGGTGGCAATGGAATGCTACTAGATGCGGCAAAGCAAGTGCTTTTTGTCGTGTGCTATCACCCTGATGGCAAAAGTGGCGGGCAGATTTTAGCTATTAGCACCAAAACAAAGGCGGTGAAAATCTTAGACTCGCAAAAAGGGGCGTATGACGGCGTGGCACTAGCCAAAAATGGCGATTTGCTTGTGAGTGATTGGGGAGAAAATCTAAATGGCAAAATTTACCGCATTGGCGCGAAAAATGGCTTTTCACATAGTAGCCTTTTTGGCAAAAACGCTAGCGCAAATCGCTTCACAAAAAGTGCCCTAGACTTGCCCGTGATAAAAGGACCTGCGGATATGTTTGCCACAAAAGACAAACTCTATATCCCCAAAATGCTTGAAAACGAAGTGCTTGTGGTGGATTTGCCTTAAAGTTTTTGCAAAAATTTTGCGATTCGCACTTGGCAAAAATTGCTTATGGATTCCTTTTTGCCACCCACACAAATTCTTTGATAAATCTTTGTGTGCTTTTGGCATTACTCTTAAAGCGCGGATAGGTAATTTCCCTAAAATACACTTCTGCGCACGAATCTAAAATCGCGTCAATTTGCATTTTTTGCATTATGCCCTCGCTATTGTAGCTCAAAACCAAATAGCGATAATTTGGGGATTTTATGATTTGTTTTAGCTCTGCTATGGCGGATTTTGCATTGCAAAAGTTTGACTTTTGTCCCTGCCATTCCCTAAGTCCCGCTACGCCTTTTATCTCTGGGCTATCATACCTAGCGATTGTCTCTAGCAAGTGGTAGTTTGGGGCGTATTGGAGGTGATTATAGGGTGGGTCAAGGTAGAGAATGTCAAAGGTTGTATTGTAGCTTTGCAAAACCTCAAGCGCATTGCCACAAAAGCATTGATGAGATTTCGCGCTTTTTAACAAAGTAAGTGGCTTTAGGGCAAATGACTTTAGAGCGCGTTTATCCCACGCCTTGCAAAAGGCGGCATACACACCTGCGACATTGGCAAAAAATGAAGTAGATTCTAGCAAAGTGGCAATGAGGATAAAGTATTCGTTTTGATTTATAACATTTTGCGCCTTCCACGCCTCAATCTGTGTGCGAATCGCATCGATTTTTTGCGCGTTTTCATCGCTAAAATACATTCTAGGCTGTGGCAAATCTTTAGTGCCACTAGGCGCGTAATGCCGATAAATAAAGCCTTTTTGTGGCGCAATGCCATTAAGATAGGCGATAATCTTTTGATAGGGTAAATCAAAAAGATTTTGGCTTTTTGCGTTGCCCAAAACCGCGCTTAACGCGCTAAAGCTAGGCTCGGTATTATTTGCCAAATATGCCATTTGCAAGCAGTAAGAAAAATAAAGCAAATCACAGCTTACCACTTCAAAACCTTGTGCCTTAAAAAATCGCCCAGCACTTGCACTCCCGCTAAACATATCAAAGATTTTTTTGTCAAATATTTTTTGGTGTGGGCTTTGTGGATTCATAGATTCATTATTCGCGCTTTTTGCTTGCATATTTTGGAGATTCACAATTCCGCATTCACACATAAAATCATAGATTTTGCTGATAAGATTTTCTTTGTTGCCAATAAAGCGCATTATTTGCCTTTTAGATTTTATAGTTTGTGATTAGCACTTCTTGTGTTAAGGCTTTGTCTTTGTGTTTTGCTTGATAGTTTGCATTTGTGTAGTGTGCCTCTAGATTCACGACAAAAAAGCCATTTTGCGTTATCCATTCTTGCAACATTTCATTAGCGATTCCTTTGTGAGTTAGGACATTTGAGAGGGCGAATCGAATGCGATTTTTATGTAGATTTGCTAGATTTTCTAACAAATCTTTTTCTAAATTCTCATTCCATCCGCTAAAACCCCTTTTGCCGTCATTATAAGTGCCTTGCGTAATAAGATATGGCGGGTCAGCATAGACAAAACTATTGTCGCTAAGTGGAATTTTGGCTAAAAATTCTCTAAAATCTAGCGCGTAAAATGTGATATTTTTGCTTTGCAATGCGTTGATAAAGCATACCAAATTTTGCCTCATTGTAGCATTAAAACTAGAGCGATTTTTGCCAAAGGGATTGTTAAATTTATGGGCGTTATTAAAGCGGATTTGATGATTGAAAGAATGCGCAATAAGTGCTAGAAGTTTAAGCGGAGATTTATTCGCGTTATAATCATCACGCAGGGCATTATAGCCTTGTGTGTTTGTTGAATCTAAGTCATATTTGGAGATGATTTGAGTAATAATTTCTAGCGTAGTTTGCAAGGGATTATCTTGCAAAAATTCATACAGCTCAATTAGATAGGTGAGATTATCATTGCATAAAATTTGCCTTGCGTAAATGGCGTTGTCATAGAGATTTGGGCGTGGATTTTTCACATTTATTGCCACATTTAGCCCACCACAAAACAAATCTACAAAACTATCTATTGTTTTAGGAAATAAAGGCAAAATTTGGTTTAAAAGTTTGTATTTGCCACCTATATAATTAAGTGGAGATTTGATAAAAAGCCTTTTTTGTGCAAGAGGCAATGTCATTTTCCACTCCAAAAATCAAGTAAATTTTTTAGTGCGATGATAAAAATTTGCGGTGCTTTTATACCTAAAATCATTTTACCTTGATTGTTTAGCAAAAATCCTACTTCAATTTCGATGACTTGTTCGTTATCACTGCCAAATAAAACAAGTGTGCGAATGATTTTATAATGCGGATAAAATTTGTGAATATATGCCTTTTCTATGAAATCATAATTTTTTAGTTCATCGATTCCTTTGTGTTTATTCTCATATTTTTTACCCTCAATATTTATGATTTCTAATCGCTCACTATCAAGCAAAATCAAATCTGGGATAAATAACCTTTTGTTTTTATCACCACTTTTATAAGCCTCCCTATCCTCGTATTTTTCTAGTGCTATTGCCTTGCCACTACTATCAAAAAAATATCCTTTTTTACAACCTGCGTGATTTTCAAAAATCACCTCTGCACTTGTGAAATGCGTAACAACCAAATGGATAAAAATTGTAGCGAGTTTTTCGCCCTTTGTCTCATAGTGCCAATACTCTTTATTTGGCAGTGCTTTTGGCACTTCCAAACCCTGCAAAGAGATATTTAGCATATTTGCGATTTGGATAAATTTATTATCCTTGCCGACTTGATTTTGCGTTAGTAATCCGTGTGAAATCACTTCTATTTTGCCACTAAATTTAAGCACTCTTAATGCTTTGACAATACCACTTATTGCGCCAATATTTGGGTCGTGTGATAGTGAGCCGTTTTTTGCCAATCTGCCTGAAATTTGCAACACATTATTTTTAGCTTTGAAAATATTTAGTGGCACATTGCCTTTGGGCGGTTTTCGCATTGTGTTTTTACATTGAATCAGCTCATCAACGCTACTAAATGGCTTTAGCATTGTGCTATCAATATCTTTACCCGCAATCTCAACGCCAAGTGTGCGTAAAATCCTCGTGCCAAAGATATTTGTATCGGTGGGTTTTTGCTTTTGTGGAATTGCCAAATTATAAAACATAATTTTTGTAGCATTTGGATAAAAATAATCCACATAAACAAACTTCGCAATTCGTTGCAAAACACCCGTATTTCGTGATTCTTTATCGCTAGTTTTGTTTCCTCTATGGCATAAAGTGGGCTATCTTTTTGCGTGGGCTGTGTGCTTTGAAAAAACACGAGATAATCCACAAAATTACTGCCACCGCTTATGATTTTTAGATAGATTTTATCAATGTGATTGCACCGCACACCCATAATCTCATAGCAAAACAAAAACTTTCCATTCTCCACGATAGGCAGAATTCTAATGCTATCAATGAATGCACTAAATCTCCTATCGCGCAAAAATCGCTCGATGATAAATTTTATGGAGTTAATTTTAGGGCGTTCTTCGGTAAGAATGTAAAGATTCATTTGCTTAAGCCTTTTGCTTTTTAAATGTGAAATTATAACCTAAAATCCATTTTTGCAAAAAAATTTGCGATTCCCCCTTGACAGATAGTAGCTATCATCTTTTATAATTGCATTTTTAATTTTTAAATTCAAAGGAGAAAATATGAAAAACGACATTCAAAACACATTGCGAGATTTAGGCGATGAGGCAAGGCGAGAGTTTGTAAAAGACACCGCCAAAATCGGTGGCGCATTAGGCGTAAGCGCGATTTTAGGTAGCTCACTATTTGGACGCGAATCAAAAAGCGTGAATCTGGTAGATTCAAAAGATTCGATTGTCGGCTCAAGCGAGGCGGTAGCTCAAGCAAAAAGCGGAGCGCGAATCCAAAGCAAAGGCTACGCAGCCTTTAGCAAGGACTTTAAGTTTAAGCCCCATAGCTTCACGCGCCACCCGCTAGGTGCAAATGACATTCTTATAGAAATCCTCTACGCGGGGATTTGCCACAGCGATTTGCACGCCGTTGCGGGAGAGCACGGCAAACCAAACTACCCTATGATACCCGGACACGAAATAGCAGGGCGTGTAATCGCAGTGGGAGCAAAGGTGCGAAAATTTAAAGTCGGCGACTACGCGGGGATTGGCTGTATGGTGAATAGTTGCGGGGAATGCGAAGCGTGCAAAGCAAGTAATGAGCAATTTTGTCTAAATGCCAAAATCGTTGCTACTTACAATAGCAAAGATGTCTTTCACGGCGATGAAATTACTTTCGGTGGCTACTCAAACAACTATGTGGTAAGTGAGAAATTTGCCATAAAAGTGCCAAAATCCGCGCAGATTGAGAAAGTCGCACCCCTGCTTTGCGCTGGAATTACCACTTATTCGCCCATAATGTTTAGCAAAGTTAAAAAAGGGCAAAAAGTCGCCGTAGCAGGTGTGGGCGGACTAGGACATTTGGCGGTAAAATATATGGTCGCACTTGGCGCGGAGGTTACGGGATTTGACATAGTCGATAAGCGCGAAGCTGTGCTAGGGCTTGGTGCGAAGCGATTTGTCAATGTAAATAGCAAGGAGTTTGGCACAATCACAAATGAATTTGATTTTATCATCTCTACGATTCCTTATCACTATGATATTAACGCCTATCAAAAAATGCTAAAGCTCGGTGGCGAAATGGCAATCGTAGGCTTACCAAATGCCAAAGACAATCCGAATCTAGACGCAAATGCGATGATTTGGAACTTCCGCCGTAAAATTTACAGCTCACTTATCGGTGGCATAAAAGAGACGCAAGAAATGCTGGACTTTAGCGTGAAAAACAATATCTACCCTGATATTGAGCTAATCCCTATCACCGAGCTAGATAGCGCGTATCAAAAAGTCGCGCAAGGCAAGGCGAACTTTCGCTTTGTGATTGATATGAAAAGTTTGAGTTAGATTTCAAAGGATTTGTGATGAAAAGATTACTTATCGCGCTTAGTGGCGCGTTTTTGGGATTGATAGGCTGTGCTTGTGCGCTAAGCTGGAATCAAAATGACTTTAGCGACATAAAAAACACGCAAGAAAAGATTTCCGTGCTTATCATCGGGGCAAATGGTAGCGTAGCAAAAGTCGCTACGCAAGGATTTTTATCAGGGACAAATGCGAATCTTAAATTATATTTGCGCGATTCTAGTCGTCTTTTAAGCATAGCAAAGCAAAATCCAAGCAGAGTGCAACTAATCGAGGGCAATGCACTTGATAAATCCGCGCTTATCAAAGCGATGCAAGGCGTAAATGTCGTGTATGCCAATCTCGCAGGAAGCGATTTGGGCGCAATGGCAAGGGCGATTACCCAAGCGATGAGCGAATCGGGCGTAAAGCGACTCGTGTGGGTGGGAAGCTATGGCGTGTATGAGGGCGAGATACCCGACTCGGAGCTAAATCGTATCCGTGCTTACAATCCACCGCACCGCGAGGCTGTGCGCGCAATCGAATCAAGTGGCTTAGACTACACGATAATCCGTGCGCAGTGGTTTAGTAATGCTAATGAAATCGACTATGAGCTAACTAAAAAGGGCGAAGCGTTTAAAAATCCAAGCGCACAAATTTCGCGCAAATCTATCGCACATTTGGTGATTCGGCTGTGCTTAGAGCGCGACTTTGGCATAAAAGAGAGTTTGGGAATCAACAAACCTGCCAAATAGGGATTTTGTGAAGTTGGGTTTTGGGATTTTGAGAAAAATTTTATGATTTTTAAGGAGGCAAAAATGTTAAAAATTATCAAAGGATTTGTGGCATTTATGGCGTTTGTTGTTTTTATCGTAATGCCACTAAATGCGCAATCTAGCGCAAATAACAACATAAATGGAACAAAAATGATTGTAGAGATGAGTTTAGGTGGCGATGGCGATTCGCAAGTGCGGACAATCATCGAGCTAGAGGATAATCCTGCCACGCGCGATTTTTACGCACAGCTACCTTTGAATCTAGAATTTAGCGACTATGTGGGCAAAGAGAAAATCTCAAACGCCCTGCCAAAGCCACTAAACACAAGCGGACTAAATGGCTATGACCCGCAAGTGGGGGATTTGTTTTATTTTGCTCCGTGGGGGAATCTGGGGATTTTCTATGCAAAGCAGCCTTTTCATAGTGGGCTAGTGCGCTTTGGTAGCATAGATAAAGAGACTTTGGCAAAGCTAAAATCCCAAAAACACAACTTCATAATTCGCTTCACAAAAGCGACAAAGTAGGGGATTAGTAAAAGTAAAAATTCTAAAAAAGGCAATGTGAAAATAAAACACTTTGCCTTATTATAGTGCTTTTATATTTTTAGCAAGGTTATCGTTTCGCCTCTTTGCGAATGACTTTTTTAACTCTACTTTGTGCATTCTTTTGGATTTCAGCGTGTTCGTTTTTAATTTCTAGTGGCCAGTCCTTGCCTTGCTCTTGCACATTCCAGTCGGGGTGTTTTCCGCCCTCACACGCCAAATAATCCGCTACGCAACATTCCTCAATGAGTTTGTAAGAAATATAGGCATTTTTCACGGTTTTTAGCCCAAAAAGCCCCTTAATCTCTTTTTCAAAATTCTCTTGGTAAATCATATAAAATTCGATTTTTGCACCGCTTAAAATCGTGTGATAGAGGAAATACCACACGCCAAAGCTACGAATACTAGGGCGTCCTTTCACTCCGCCATCTTGGTAGATTTGCAATGTGTTTTTTATCCAGCCCACCGCTTGAGAACCGCCGATTTTCTTTATCACTCCATCAACCACGATTAAATACACCCTTGCGACATTTTGGGTTAAAATGCTTTGTGGCAATGCTTTGCCGTTTTCATCTCGCAAGTCTTTCAAATAATTAAAATTTAGCTTTGTGCTACCCGCTACGAACTCCACATCAGCGATTTTAAACGCTGTTTTTACTTCGCTAATTTTCATTTTTATGCCCTTATTCTTTGATAATTAGTAGCTCGTGGCTTTGTTTGATATTATCGCTATCCCCTCGCTCGATGCGGTTTTTGCCGATGCGCGTTTCGCCCTGTCCCATTGTGTATTGCCACTTTGGCTCTAAAATCTTAAAATCCCTATACGCCTCACGCACCCACTCGCAGTCATTATAGCTTAGCACAAATCGCCCCTTGTGTGCGCGAAGTAATTCCGCCAAAAGCTCGTGCTTAAAGCCATTGTGGTGGATAGGAAAATTGCGCATAGGATAGATTCCCTTAAACATTTTGCTATCCCCGCTTAAGAAATAGGGCGGGTCGCAGTAAAAAAAGTCATTGGGGTATTTCTCAAACACCGCTTCAAAACTTTCGCATTCTACGACTAGATTTTGCTTATGCGCCCCAAAATCGCGCAATTTTTTAAGCATATTTTTATAACGCGCTTTGTCCTCATAGATTTTGCTCATCCACCCCAAAAAGCCCGGTCCATAGCTAAGATTAAAGTTAAAATAATAATCCCGTGCCAAAGTTAGGCTATCTAGATTCGTAGTGTTTTTATAATGCGCTTTTAGCTCATTTTTGATTTGCTCATACACTTCTTTAGTCGGCTCTAGCTTTTCTAGCTCGGTATAGAGTGCGTTTGATTGCGCGATTGCAATTTGCCAAAAATTTACCAAAATATCAAAAATATCATACGCCCTAACTTCTAACCCTAGCTCCAAAGCACTTGCCACCTCCACGCTCCCACCGCCGATAAATGGGCTTACTACGCGCTGTATGTCATCGGGGAAATGCTCGACTATCAGCCCTACGGCAAGGCTTTTGCCACCGCCATAGCGCAAGGGGGATTTGGTGTAGCGTTTGTAGGTAAGTGATTTGCCTTTGAGAGAGTGCAAAAACCGCACTTTACGATTGGTTAAAGACTCGGGCGAATCGCTTGAATCTAAATCAAAAAGCGCGGGTTGAGAATAGTTTAGAGCCAAATTTGACACGACATTCCTTACAAATCAAATGCCAAAATTATACAAAATCTAACTTAATGATAAAGGTGCTGTTTTCGCTCAACTTTATTTATCGTTACGAGGCGGTGGCTAAAAGCCACAACAAAGCAATCCATAAGGCAAACTTATAGATTGCTTTGGCTTCACCTCGCAATGACGGAGTGGCGAATCGTCATTGCGAGAAAATCTGTAAGGATTTTTGTGGCAATCCAAAAAATAAAAACATTGCAAATCCACATTTTTTAATCTTTTCATAAAAAATTGTAATTTTTCAACTTCCCCCTTGACAGATAGCAACTCTCATCTTTTATAATTGCGTTTTTAAAATTTAAACTTCCAAAGGATTGCCAAATGCAAAATCAACCCAACTTAAAAGAGCCACACCTAAAAGAATTGCTCGGCTTAGAGAGCGTGGATTTTACCCACGAAATTTTTACGCGCGACATAAACGGCGAGGGCATAAACTATGAGAGCGAGGGCTGGGAGGAAATGTATAAGGTCATCTCAAACGCCCAAAAGCTCACTGCCCACCTAAATACAGGCTATCACTCACGCGAGGAAACCCACGCGATTTTGTGCGAACTCTTTGGCTACGCGCTTGATAAAAGCGTGTGGGTTATGCCGCCCTTTTACACGGACTTTGGGCGCAATATCCGCCTTGAAAAAGGCGTGTTTATCAACACTTGCTGCACCTTTATGGATAGGGGCGGAATCGACATTGGCGAGGGGACATTTATCGCGCCAAAGGTAAATATCGTAACGATAAACCACGACTTCAATCCGCAAAATCGCTCCACCACGCTATGTAAGGGCGTGAAAATCGGCAAACGCGTGTGGATAGGCGTAAATGCCACGATTTGCCCGAGCGTCAGCATTGGTGATAACTCCATAATCGCTGCAGGTGCGGTGGTAACCAAAAGCGTCCCACCAAATGTCATCGTAGGCGGGAATCCAGCTAAAATCATAAGGGAACTCTAAAATGCGCGAAAAATGTGCGAATCTACTTAGATTCGCTAAAGATTCGGGCGTTTAGATTCACGCATTTAGATTCGCGCTAATCACGCTAATTGCGCTAAAATGTAAGTGATTCGCGCAAATCCACCCAAATCTTTGCAAAAAATCACAAAATTTTGCGATTCGCCCTTGACAGATAGTAGCTATCATCTTTTATAATTTCATTTGTGGTTTTCGCCACGCAATTTTTAGACTCAAAGGATTCACAATGAAAAGATTACTAATTGCGCTTAGTGGCGCGTTTTTGGGATTGATAGGCTGTGCTTGTGCGCTAAGCTGGAATCAAAATGACTTTAGCGACATAAAAGGTAGGGCGGAAAAGATTTCCGTGCTTATCATCGGGGCAAATGGTAGCGTAGCAAAAGTCGCTACGCAAGGATTTCTCGCGGGGACAAATGCAAATCTCAAGCTATATTTGCGCGATTCTAGTCGTCTCTCAAGCGTGGCAAAGCAAAATCCAAGCAGAGTGCAACTAATCGAGGGCAACGCGCTAGATAAAAACGCACTTAAAAAGGCTATGCAAGGCGTAAATGTCGTGTATGCGAATCTCGCAGGGAGCGACATTAAGCAAATGGCGCAGATTATTATCGAGGCGATGAAAGAGGCGGGGCAAAAACGGCTTATTTGGATAGGCAGTATGGGCGTGTATGATAGCGAAAATGTCTCGCACCGCTCCCGCCACGCCGAGCCTATCAAACTAATCGAATCAAGTGGCTTAGACTACACAATAATCCGTCCGCAGTGGTTTTCAAATGCTGATGAAATCGACTATGAGCTAACTAAAAAGGGCGAAGCGTTTAAAAATCCAAGCGCACAAATTTCGCGCAAATCTATCGCACATTTGGTGATTCGCCTGTGTTTAGAACCAAATTTTGGCATCAAAGAGAGCTTTGGCATTAACAAACCCGCAAAATAGGGGCGTAAAATGGCTTTGAGTAATGTGAATCTAAATCGGCGTTTGTTTTTAGCTCTATCTTGTGGCGTTGTGGTGAATCTCACCTTTGGCAAGGGCGTGGATAAAGCAAATAAAGGCGAATCGCGCAATCTTTTTATTTATTACACGCGGACTTTAAACACGCACATTTTGGTAAGCTACGCGCAAAGCCTTATCGGCGGGGATTTAGTGCGAATCCAAACCATTGATGACTACCCGCAGGATTATCAACAAGCAGTCGCACTCGCTTCCAAGCAAAGGGCGGATGGCATTTTGCCACCCCTGCAACCTTACGCGCTTGATTTGCAACGCTATGAGCGCATTTTCATCGCTGCGCCACTTTGGGATATGGATTTGTGTGCGCCGATGAAAAGTTTTTTGCATAGCGCAAATTTGGGCGAAAAGGCGATTCATCTAATCATTACAAGCGCAGGATATGGGCTTGGGAAAAGTGTGGATAGCGCGAAATCTTACGCGAATGTTAGTGCGGTGCTGGATTATAATTTTAAGGATTATGAAAAGATTGTGCCAAATTTGCTATCCATAAATATGGCGGAAATCTCGCAAAACAAAGCCTTTGATAAACTTGATAAGGCAAAAATATCGCATTTTTTAAGAGCATTTTTATAGCCCAAATGTAAATTTTTTAAAATTTTTATGATTCGCCCTTGACAAAGAGTAGCTCTAAGGTTTTATAATTACATTTCTAATTTTATTTTTAAGGAGTAAAAAATGGTAGATAATCAAAAACGGCGTGAGTTTATGAGAATGGGCGGAATGTGCGCGGCTGCGGTGATTGGCAGTAGTTTTGTGGCGTGTGGCGATTCAGGCAAAAATGATTCTGGCGCGAATGATTCAAACAATATAAGCGAATCTAGCGCAAAAAATTCAAGCGATTCGCCCACAAATAGCGCAAATATCGGGAATCTAGAGAGCGTTTTAGCCCAATCCTACACCCTAAGCAAGGGCGTAAAAATCCCAAAGCTAGGGCTTGGACTTTGGCGAATCGACAACGAAAAAGTGCCTAGCGTCATAAGCGAAGCCATAAAAGTAGGCTATCGCCACTTTGATAGCGCACAGGCTTATGAAAACGAAGTCGGCACGGGCGAGGGCGTTCGAGCTGCCATAAAAGGCGGGTTAAAACGCGAGGAAATTTTTGTAACGACAAAAGTCCGCGCCGAGCATAAAAGCTATGAATCCGCCAAAAAAAGCATTGATGAGTCGCTTGGCAAGTTAAAGCTTGATTTTATTGATTTAATGCTTATCCATAGCCCACAGCCGTGGAGTGATTTTCGCGGTGGGGATTACGCTAAGGGCAACATAGAGGCGTGGCGTGCGCTTGAAAATGCGCACAAAGAGGGCAAAATCCGCGCTATTGGCGTTAGCAACTTTTTGCAAAAAGATTTGGAAAATATCTTTGCAAACTGCGCCACAAAGCCTATGGTAAATCAGATTTTAACCCATATTGGCAACACGCCCTTTGACTTGATAGCCTATTGCAAGGCACAAGGCTTGGTGGTGGAGGCTTACTCGCCTATCGCGCACGGCGAACTTTTGCGAGATGAGCGAATCGTAAAAATGGCACAAAAATACGGCGTAAGCGCACCCCAGCTTTGCATTCGCTACGCGCTAGAAATCGGCACGATTCCTTTGCCAAAAAGCGCGAATCCTGCTCATATCGCCTCAAACGCGCAGGTGGATTTTAGCATAGAGCGCGCGGATTTAGAGGAGCTAAAGCAAATGCGCTTTAAAGACTATGGCGAACACTCATATTTCCCCGTGTTTAGCGGGAAATAGTGCGAATCTAAATATTAAGGAGTAAAAAAATGCAAAAAATCATAAAAAGCCTTATTTTAGGCATATTTGCGCTATGCGTGAGTGCGAATCTCGCCCTTGCGCAACCAAAGGTAAAAACCCTCGTCATTGCCTCGCACCCATATCCACAAAGCTCGACTTTTATCAAGGCACTAGAACAAGCAGCTAGAAGTGTCAAAGGCGTAGAAGTGCGGAATTTGGAGAGCATTTATGGCTATGATACTCGCGCGATTGATGGCGCAAAAGAGCGCGAAATCACGCGCAAATATGAGCGAATCGTCTTTTTGTTCCCCACGCATTGGTTTAATATCACGCCGATGATGAAAGCCTATCTCAACGAGACTTGGGGCAGTGTGGGACCGGGGCTTTGGCAGGGCAAACAAATGCTTGTGGTTTCTACCGCAGCGGGTGGGCGTAGCACTTATGGCAAAAATGGGCGCATAGGCGTGGAGCTAAGCGAGGTGTTTTTGCCGATGAAAGCAAGTGCTTTGCATTGTGGTATGGAGTATCTGCCACCGCTTGTTTTTGAGGGCGCGAGTTATAATAAAATAGAGAGTTACAAAAAGGCTTTTATCCAAAGGCTTGAAAATTAAACAAAGGAGTTCAAAATGAAAAATGTAAATAACAAAAAACGGCGCGAGTTTGTAAAAAATTCAACCAAACTCGCATTAGCAAGTGTCGCAGTAGGGGCGGGAATCTCGCCACTACTCGCAAAAGATTCAAGTAAAGATTCAAGTAAAATTTCAAAAAACAAAGGAGCAAAAATGTCAAGCGTAAAACATATCAATGTAAGCGGAGCGATAGGAGAAATGCACAGCAAATGGGGCTACACAGCGGCGGTGCGTGTGGGCAATGTCATCAAAATCTCTGGGCAAGGTGGCTGGGATAGAGACTTTAATTTCCCACACAAAAAGCTAGAAGATGAAGTGAGACAAGCCCTAGATAATGTGGCTTTCGTGCTAGAAACCGCTGGAAGTAGCTGGAAGCGCGTGTATAGCGTAACCTCGTATTTTGTGGATAAACTCACAGAGGACAATCAGCAAGTGCTAGTCAAGCATTTTAAAAGCGCGTGTGAAAATCCACCCATTTGGACAAATATCCAAGTGGCAGGGCTTGGCGACCCACGAATGCGCGTAGAAATCGTGGTTGAGGCAACGATAGGCTAAAATAAAGGAGGTAAAATGCAAAGTTTAGATTCAAAACGGCGCGAATTTATCGCCGATTCGGCGAGATTCGCTGGTGTAGCAGTAATGGCAAGTATGGCGGGAATCTCGCCTTTAATGGCAGATTCAAAGGCGACAATGCAAAGCGCACAAAAACGCAAAGTCGGCGTTTTAGAGGTTAGCCCTGTGGGGCTTGGCTGTATGGGCTTTTCGCACGGCTATGGCAAAACGCCACCTAAAAAATACGCCTTAGAAGCGATTCGTTCAGCCTTTGATTTTGGGTGCAATTTCTTTGACACCGCAGAGGGCTATGGCAAGGAAATGTTTTACGCAGGGCATAATGAGGAGCTAGTAGGCGAGGCTTTGCAAAGCATTCGTAAAAACGCTCTCATCGCTACGAAGTTTCATTTAAGCGATGATGAGGGCAAAAAGCCTTTGTATGACACGATAAAGGCGCATTTGGCGCAGTCGATGAAGCGACTACGCACGGATTATGTGGATTTGTATTATTGGCATCGAATCAACGAAACCATAGCCTTAGAATCCGTAGCGCAGGTTATGGGGCGACTTATCAAAGAGGGATTGATTCGTGGCTGGGGGCTATCGCAAGTGGGTGTGAAATATATCGACACGGCACATAAAATCACGCCTTTAAGCGCGGTGCAAAATCTCTACTCGATGATGGAGAGAGAGTGCGAAAAAGAGGTTTTTCCTTACTGCCTGCAAAATAATATCGCTGTCGTGCCGTTTTCGCCACTCGCAAGTGGCTTTTTATCAGGCAAGGTTACGACAAGCACGAAGTTTGAGGGCGATGATGTGCGTAAATTTGTCCCGCAGTTAAGCAAGGACAATATCAACGCAAATCAGCCCTTATTAGAGCTGATTCGTGCGTATGCAAAGGACAAAAACGCCACCCCAGCGCAAATAAGCCTTGCGTGGATGTTGCATAAATATCCAAATTGTGTGCCGATTCCGGGCTCAAAAAACAAAGAGCGGATTTTGGAAAATTTGGGCGCGTGGAGCGTGGCTTTGAGCGATGCTGAATTTAAAAGTCTTGAAAATGAGCTTGATAAAATCAGCATTCACGGGCATAGAGGCATAGAGGAAACGCAGCAAAATAGCTTTGGCAACAAATGGAAAAATCAAAATTTTAAAAAAGCAAAGGAGTAGAAATGAAAAAAATTATATTGCTTGGAATTTTGTGCTTATTTTTTTGTCGCGTGTGGCGATGATAAAAAAGCGCAAAGCGACTATATCATTTTGCAAACGCAGGGTTCATTTGCTTTTGGTGGTGCTACCATAGAAAAAGACGGCAAAAAATACCGCGCAGACCACGGCATAGCAAATTATCAAATCCCAGCGAATGCGCGAAAATATCCGCTTGTATTTGCTCACGGCGTAACGCAGTCCAAAAAGACTTGGGAAAGCACACCTGATGGCAGAGATGGCTTTGCTAATATCTTTGTAAAAAGTGGTTTTAGCACTTATTTATGCGACCAGCCACGCCGTGCAAGTGCAGGTAAAAGCACCCAAAGTGTGCATTTAGAGCCAGATTTTACCGATGAACTTTATTTTATGGTTTTTCGGCTAGGCATTTATCCAAATTTCTTTGAGGGAGTGCAGTTTAAGCAAGATGAGCAAACGCTAAATCAATTTTTTCGCCAAATCGTGCCGACTATTGCCAAAAGCGAGGATTTGGAGCTTTATGCAAGTGCCTATGCAACGCTTTTTGACAAGCTAGGACAAGAAAATGGTGGAGCGATTTTTATTACACATTCGCAAGGCGGAGCTGTGGGGTGGAAAACAGCTTTGAAAACGCAACATATCAAAGCGATTGTGAGTTTTGAGCCCGGTGGCGAACTCCCATTTCCCAAAGGATATTTACCAAAAGAAGGGCGGATTCTCACTCGTTTAGGCACTACGGAAGGCATTGAGATACAAAAAGATGAGTTTTTAAGATTTACTAAATTTCCCATTATTATTTATTATGCAGACTTTATCCCGCAAAATATGGAGGAATCAAAAGACTATCCAAATAATTATGCGTGGCGCATAAGGCTGAATCTTGCAAAAGAATGGGTAAAACTCATTAACGAAAATGGTGGCGATGCGACTCTTGTGCATTTGCCAGAGATTGGGATAAAGGGCAATACGCATTTCCCAATGTCTGATTTAAATAACAAGCAAATTGCGGATTTGGTTTTACAATTTTTGAGTGATAAAAAATTGGATTAGAAACGAAGTGTGAAATTAAAAAGGCAAAGGAGTAGAAAATGCAAAAATTAAGGTTTTTTATAAAGGCGTTTTTGGCGTGTATAGTGGGTTTGTGTGCGAATGCAAACGCGCTAAATTGGCAAAGCAAAGATTTTGCTAATATCAAAAATAAGGAGCAAACAATGCAGATTTTAATCATCGGTGCAAATGGTAGCGTGGCAAAAGTCGCTACACAAGGGCTTTTACAAGGCACAAAGGCAAATGTAAAGCTGTATTTGCGCGATTCAAGCCGTTTGGCAAAGGTGCAAAAAGAGTATCCAAACCGCGTGCAACTCATCGAGGGCAATGCGCTTGATAAAACCGCACTTGTAAAGGCGATGAGTGGCGTAAATGTCGTGTATGCGAATCTTGCAGGAAGCGACTTGCCAAAAATGGCGCAGAGCATTATCGAGGCGATGAAAGAGGCGGGGCTAAAACGGCTTATTTGGATAAGCAGTTATGGCGTGTATGGCGAGGTAAATGACGGCTCAATCAGCTCTATGCTTATGCCTTATGCAAAATCCGTGCAGGTGGTTGAATCAAGTGGGTTGGATTACACGATAATCCGTCCGCAGTGGTTTTCACACGCTGATGAAATCGACTATGAGCTTACGCGAAAAAATGAGGCGTTTAAAAACCCAGACGCACAAATTTCGCGCAAATCCATAGCACACCTTGTGATTCGGCTATGTTTAGAGCCAAATTTTGGCATAAAAGAAAGTTTTGGCATAAATAAACCTGCCAAATAAAAAAATTCAAAGGAGCAAAAATGCAAAATTTAGACAATCAAAAACGGCGCGAATTTATCGGCAGTGGTGCGAAAGCACTTGCCTCAATGGGAATTTTAGGGCTTATGGCAAATGTCGCTTTTGGCGCAACAATCTATAAAAGCCTCGTCCCTAAAAAAGAGGGCAAAAATCTCAAACTTAGCCAAATCGCGCAAATCACAGACTATCGCACGCTAGGCAGTGGAGATAATGCTATGCGTGTCTCAAATCTTGGCTTTGGCTGTATGGGGTTAAATCATCATCGTAGCGTGAGATTGGAGAAAAAGGCGGCGATTGCGCTTATCCACGAGGCGATTGAGCGCGGAATCACGCTTTTTGACACGGCAGAAGTGTATGGACCGCTCACAAACGAAACCCTTGTGGGCGAGGCGATAAAGGGCTACACGGATAAAATCTTTGTTAGCACCAAGTTTGGCTTTGCCTTTGAAAATGGCAAGATAGTCGCAGGCTTGCCAAATAGTTCGCCCCAAAATATCCGCCGAGCCGTTGAGGGTAGCCTAAAACGACTGCAAATTGATAGCATTCCGCTACTTTATCAGCATAGATTTGACGCACAAACACCCATAGAAGTGGTGGGCGAAACGATAAAAGAGCTGATGAAAGAAGGCAAAGTGCAACGCTTTGGGCTTTGCGAAGTGAGCGCGGATATTATCAGGCAAATGCACGCTATCGTGCCAATCACGGCGATTCAGAGCGAATATCACTTAATGCACCGAGCCGTAGAGAGCGAGATTTTGCCACTATGCGAGGAGCTAGGCATAGGATTTGTGCCGTATTCGCCTATCAATCGCGGATTTTTAAGCGGTGCGATTAGTGAATGGACACGCTTTGACGCCAAAAATGACAACCGCATAGATTTGCCACGATTTCAAAAGGACGCGATTCGCGCGAATCTGCAAATTGTCGAGGTGCTCAATGCCTTTGGGCAGCCAAAGGGCTACACTGCCGCACAAATCGCACAAAGCTGGTTGCTACACAAAAAACCCTTTATCGTGCCAATCACAGGCACAAGCAAGCTCGCGCATTTGGAGGAAAATCTCCGCGCTACGCAAATAAGCCTCACGCCAAGCGAAGTAAGCGCGATTGAAAAGCAAGTCTCAGCCATAAAAATCATAGGCGAGCGATATAATCAAAAAGAGCAATCCCAAGTGCGCTAAGCGGGGCGTTTGGCGCGTGTGAAAATTGTGAAAATTTAAATTTAAAAGGAGGATAAGTGAAAAAACTAGGTTTAATCGGTGGCACAGGACCCGAATCTACGATAATGTATTATCGCCACCTCACTTATGGCGTCAAAGATAGGCTTGGCAAGGACTTTTTTCCAAATCTAAGCATTGAGAGTTTGAGCGTGTTTGAAGTGCTGAAATTCTGCGAAAACAAGGACTATGAGGGGCTTACGCAATACTTGCTTAAAGGCATAGAAAATCTTAAAGCCTGTGGGTGTGAGTGCGCGACATTTACGGGCATTACCCCGCATATCGTCTTTGATGAGGTGGCAAAGAGTTCGCCCCTGCCACTTGTGAGTATCATCGATATGGCGTGTGCCTTTGCCAAAAAGCAGGGCGTGAAAAAAGTCGCGCTTTTAGCCACTACGCCTACGATGAGTGGCACATTTTTTCAAAAGCCTTTTACGCGCGAGGGCATAGAAGTGGTGCTACCAAATGATGAGGAAAAAGCATTTATCGGTGGTAAAATCAAAAGCGAAATCGAGCACGGACATATACTCGATGAGACAAAGGAGCGATTTATCCAAATCGCAAATCGCCTTATAAGCGAGGACAAAGCCCAAGCTATTATTTTGGGCTGCACGGAGTTGCCACTGCTTTTTAGTGGCACAAAATTAAGCGCACCATTTATCGATGTCGTAGAGGTGCATATCAACGAGCTAATCAAAATCATCGTTGAAAATTAAATTTACAAAAAGGAGTAAAAAATGAGTAAAGACATATTTGAGCGAGACAAAAGCGGGGAAATGGTGGATATGAATGAGCCTGAATTTAGCAAGATTTTGGGCGTTATCCAGCAGACACAAAACCTGTGCTACGAGCTAAACAAACTCCCGCCAAATAGCGAGAAGCTGCGTGAGATTTTTAGCCAAATCATCGGACAAGAAGTGAATGATGACTGCTGGATAATGCCACCATTTTTTGTGGATTTTGGCAAAAATATAAGCGTGGGCAAGGGTTTTTTATTGCAACAAAACTGCACCTTTATGGATAGGGGCGGAATCGAAATAGGCGATAATGTATGGGTGGGACCAAATGTGCGAATCACCACGATAAACCACGATTTTAACCCCTACAACCGCCAAGCGACATTTTGCAAGGGTGTGAAAATCGGCGATAGAGTGTGGATAGGTATCGGCGCGACAATCTGCCCGGGCGTGGAAATAGGCGAAAACTCCATAATCGCCGCAGGTGCGGTCGTAACCAAAAGCGTCCCACCAAATGTCATCGTAGGCGGAAACCCCGCAAAAGTCATAAAAACACTTGAAAACTATCAAAAACCAAAGGAGATAAAATGAAAATTTTAGTCGCGTATTTTAGCGCAAGTGGAATCACCAAAGAAGTGGCGCAGACTATCGCAAAAGTAGCGGGGGAATTTGTGGGCGAAAATGGCAAAGCAGAGCTTTTTGAAATCGCGCCCAAAGTGCCTTACAGCAAGGCGGATTTGGACTGGACAAATGAGCAAAGTCGCACCACAATCGAGTGCAAGGACAAAAACTCGCGCCCAGAAATTGCCCAAACTATCGATATATCGCCTTTTAGCGTGGTAATCATAGGATTCCCCGTGTGGTGGTATAACGCCCCGCACATTATTTTCAGCTTTTTAGAAAGCGCGGATTTTAGTGGCAAGGTTATCGTGCCATTTTGCACGAGCGGGGGCAGTGGCATAGACCCAGCACCGCGTGATATGCAAAAACTCGCCCCAAACGCGCAAGTCAAAGGTGGGCATAAATTTAACTTTGGCACAAGCAAAGCAAGTATCAAAAAATGGCTTGATAGCTTGAATCTGGCGTAGTGGCTAAGCATAAATTTTGCATATTTTTGCAAAATTTTGCGATTCGCCCTTGACAGATAGTAGCTATCATCTTTTATAATTTTATTTTTATTTTAGATTCAAAGGAGTAAAAAATGAAAAAAGATATTCGCAATTCAAAACGGAGAGAATTTCTAACAGATTCGGCGAAACTCGCTGGAATCACGGCGTTAGCAAGTGCAGTGGCGGGAATCTCGCCATTAGTGGCAAAAGATTCAAAAGACACGACACAAAAAAGTCAAAAAAATCCACAAAACAAAGAAGATTCAATGAATTCACAACAAGTATGGTATATCACAGGTGCGAGTGGTGGGCTGGGCTTTGCCCTAGCGAAATACTTGCTAGAAAAAGGCGATAAAGTCGCGGTTACCTCGCGCAAAAAAGGCAATTTGGAGGCGAAATTTGGCGATTTGGCAAAAAGCGAAAATTTCTTGCCATTAGTGCTAACTTTTGATAAAAATATCGACAAGCAAGTCGCGCAAAATATCGCTGAGGTTAAGAGCAAATTTGGGCGAATCGACAATGTCGTAAATAACGCAGGATACGGGCTTTTGGGCTTTGTAGAGGAAGTGAGCGAAAAGCAGTTAAGGGAGCAGTTTGAAGTCAATGTTTTCGCGCCCTTTTTAGTGGCACAAAACGCGCTAAAAATTATGCGCCCACAGGCTGTTAGCGATGGCGGAAGCGCGACAAACATAAAAGCGCGAATCTACAATATCAGCTCCATAGGCGGTTTTCGCACCTCTGTTTTCTCAACGCCCTATTGTATGAGTAAATTCGCCCTATCGGCGTTTAGCGAGGGCTTGAAGTTAGATTTAGCAGACTTTGGCATAGCGGTGGTAAATGTAATGCCCACAGGCTTTCGCACGGAATTTTTAGGCAAAAGTATGAATGTAGGCGAACTCAAACTCGCCCCTTACGCGAAAAAACGTGAGGAATATATCGCAACTTGGGGCGCATATAGTGGCAAACAGCCCGGCGACCCTGAAAAATTCGGCAAGGTAATCTATGATATTTCGCGTATGCAAACGCCTCCGCTATATCTTTTTATGGGCGATTCGGCGTTTAGTAGTGCTGAGGGCAAAATCGCTGCCGTGCAAAGTGATATGAAAGCAACTCGTAGCTACGCTGGGGCTGCTGTGGATTTCGCCGACCCTGCGCAAAGCGCGTTTGATAAACGCTAGGATTTATTTTAGATTCAAAGGAGAGGCAATGTTTCAATGCGTATTTAGATTATGTTTTGTAGCGGTAGTTACGGCAACTTTGGCTTTTAGCGACACGGGCGAGGGGCGACTTTTTCCAAAGAGTGATAAAATCACACTTCAAAAAGTCAGCTTTAAAAATCAATACGATATGAAAGTGGCGGGCAATCTTTTTATGCCTAAAAACCTTGACAAAAGCAAATCTCACCCCGCTATCATCGTAGGACACCCTATGGGCGCGGTGAAAGAGCAAAGCGCGAGTTTATACGCTTTTAAAATGGCGGAGGCTGGATTCGTGGCTTTGGCGATTGATTTGTCCTTTTGGGGAGCAAGTGATGGGACGCCCAAAAATAGCGTTTTGCCCGATATGTATGTGGAGGATTTTAGCGCGGCGGTGGATTATTTAGGCACTCGCAAATTTGTCGATAAAGAGCGAATTGGCATTATCGGCGTTTGTGGCAGTGGGAGTTTTGCCATAGCTGCGGCGAAAATCGACCCACGCATTAAGGCAATCGCCACCATAAGTATGTATGATATGGGACAGGCTTATCGCAACGGCTTAAATAAAAGCATAAGTTTGGAGCAAAGAAAAGCGATGATTGCTGAGTCTGCTTCAAAGCGATTTGCCGAGTTTGAGGGCGCAAAAAGAGAACTCACAGGCGGGACAACACACGAAATCACTAATGATACCGATGAGATTCAACGCGAATTTTACTCATACTATCGCACGAATCGTGGCGAATTTACGCCCAAAGGTGCGACTAAAATGAGCACAACGCACCCTACTTTAAGCTCTATAAGCAAATTTGCGAATTTTTATCCATTTAATGACTTGGAGCTAATCGCCCCGCGCCCGTTGCTGTTTATCAGTGGCGATAAGGCGCACTCAAAGGAATTTAGCGAGGACGCTTACAAAAAAGCAAGTGAGCCAAAGGAGCTATTTTGGGTAAAAGGTGCTGGGCATGTGGATTTGTATGATAAGGCGGATTTGGTTAAAGATAAGCTAACTAGCTTTTTTGAAGCGAATCTAAAATAAGGAGTAAAAATGAAAAAAGAGATAAGAGGCGAATTGCGGGATTTGCGAAGTGATTCGCAGGATTTCGCACAAAATTTGAGCGATTTGCAAGATTTCGCACACGATAAAAAACGGCGAGATTTTTTGGCGGATTCGGCGAAACTCGCTGGAATCACGGCGTTAGCCACCGCGCTACCACTAAGCGCAAATCAAACTAAAGGAGCAACTATGAATCTAACACAAAATGCAAAGCAAAATCACAGCAAACTTTTTGGAAACACTAGCGGAGGCATTGCAAAAACCGACCCCGAGTTTATAGAAAATTACGCGAATTTCGCGTTTGATGAAGTCTTTGCAGAAAGCAAAAGTATAAACTTGCAAACACGGCTAAAGCTAATCTTAGCCGCGCTTATCGCGGTGCAGGGCAAGGCAGAGTTTCGCACAATGCTTAGTGCCGCACTAAAAAATGGCGTAAATCCCACCGAAATCAAAGAGATAATCTATCAAACCACGCCATATATCGGCATTGGCAAGAGTATGGACTTTTTGCTTTTGGCTAACGAAGTCTTTAAAGCACAAGGTGTAAAACTCCCCTTAAAGCCTCAAGGCACGACTACGCGTGAAAATCGAGCCGAAAAGGGACTAGAAGTGCAAAGGAAATTTTTTGGCTCTGGTATTGATAAAGGCAACGCTAGTGCGCCTGAAGATGAAAAGCATATCCGCAGATTTTTAAGCGCAAATTGCTTTGGGGATTACTACACGCGCGGTGGGCTGGAGCTAAATTTTAGGGAATTGCTTACATTTGTGATTTTAGCCTCACTTGGCGGGGCGGATGCGCAAGTCAAAGCACACATTCAAGGCAATCTTAATATCGGGCATAGCAGGGGCTTTCTCATCGAAGTCATCACCGCGCTTGTGCCTTATATCGGCTATCCGCGCTCTTTAAACGCCCTAGCTGCGATTGATGAGCTAACGCTGAAAAAGTAAGATTTGCGCAAGATTCGTGGGCGAATATGACACATAAACTCGCCACAAGTAAGGTTGTGGTTAGCAATAACACCATAAATTTTGTTAAATAAATAATTTTGGACTACGCAAATGTGTGGATTAAATATGTGCTAAATAGGGCAAATTACGCAATGGAATTTTGGTTTAGACTATTATGATAACTTTGGCGATAGAAGTATAAGCAATTGGCGGAATCTTGAAATTTATGGTGTATTGGTAGGGTTAGGTTTTAAATGCGAATCAGCTTATCATTAGTAAATTTTATGGTGAGATTCGCCAAAAAAAATACTATTGAATCTTATTTAAGATATTATGCACATCGCTAAGTTTGACGGATTTCCATTTTTCTATGGAATTATGCAATTCATAAATAATACGCGAATTTTTATCACCTTTATGAGCTATTTTATCACTGCTAGATAATCCTCTTAACGCCCTTTTAATATTATAAAAATTTGTTTTAATTTTTAAGCGATTGGGAATTTTAGAGCTATCTGCTATCACAACCCCTTCATAATCTAAATCGTAAGAATTTTTATAAACCTCAATAAGACTATCAAGTCCTCTTTCATTAAGCACCTTATAAAGTAATGTCTTTTTTCTAATTTCTTTTGGCATATCAATGCTAAAAATATCGATAGTTTCTTCAACTTCAGTATTTTTAAAACAATCTAACAAAACGACAAAATCCTCATCATAATCTATGGGGTGTTCTTGGTCATTTTTTGTAATCACTTCAAACACAAAACTTACATTATTTTCTTTGCAATATTTTTTGAAAAATTCCTTGCAAGGTAGCAATCGTTCAAATTCTGCATTTAAATCTTTACCTATCATTGATTTGGTTGCAAACTCTAAATCCCTCGTGATTTTATTATAAAATAAAATGCCCAAATATCCATTATATTTCATATAAAAATACACAGGAAATTTTACGCGTGATTTCCACTTTAAATACGGCTCAATCTCATCAATATTGAAAAATTTATCATAAGACCTACCTGCGATTTCTCCAGTTTCTGTGTATTTGTATAATCCACGCGCTTTTATAGTTACTGCATTCCAAATATTTTTATCAAAAACATTCCTTGAGTAATTATGAGATTCGATACCTTGATTAGTAAATTTTTTAATTCTAATGTATTTATCAATGCTTTCATCAACTTCTAGTGGAATGCTACTTATGACATTAGAGCCGTCATTTTTATATGTTTTTATTGTTTTATCGGGTAATTGCAATATTTTCATATTAGCTCCCGATTCAATTCCGCATTCTACACAATAACACCTTTCATTGATTTTATAATCCACAATATTACTCACATTTCTATGTCCAAAGATTTGCGTTATATTTGGATTATTTTTTAGCCAATTATGTCCTACTTCTTTATAGTCGTGATAATTACTATATATAGTACCACTATATCCATAAGTTTGCACTCCATTAAGCAACGCACTTGGTATATTTTCATACATATTATCAACGCCACTATGATTCACAAAATATAACTCATCGCAAAATTTAAAATATAAATAATCCTTAAAATGCGTTGAGATTCGCGCTATTTTCTTTTTAAACTCTGCAATATTTTGCACTTTTGTTTCGATTTCTTTTAGAGTGTGCTTGAATCCGCTAGATTTGGCGTTTAAATCATTAGCCCATTTTAGCAATCTATTATCGTGGTTACCAGTGATTAAAAAAATATTTGGCTTTTCTGCTAACTCTATAATCTTTTCTATCACTTCTACATTTTGCGTTCCTCTATCGATTAAATCACCTACAAAAATATATGCTTCAGTATCTATAAAATCAATTTGTTTTAGGCAATTAAATTGCCCGTGAATATCTGGGATTATATTAACCTTTTTAAAATCGCTAAAATCCTGCAAATAATATTTAGTCCAATCCCAAGCATCTTCAATGCTTTTTCCTTCGGAGTATTTGTAAATATTACTTGCAGTTTTATCTTTATATTTTGACATTTTTAAATCAAAACTATATAAAACTTCATCGGGGATTTGATTGTTCTCAGCTCTCTCTTTTACGCGCTTTATACAAGTATCAATATCCACATTATCAAATACCACATACAAAGTGCGGTAGCGATATTGTTTAGCCATTTTTTCAAGCCATTTCATATCCGATAATCCTGTGGAATCAAAAATGATAGTTTGCCCTAATTCAAATTTGGATTCAGCCATTGCTTTTGCTTGAGCCCAAACCTTTGCATCGGCGTCAAGTGAGATTTTCAAGCCGCCTTTGTATGGAAATAGCCCAAGATATTGTTTTCTTAGCGTGTCAGGGCATATAACGCAACTTTCCGCTGTCTTATATTTAGTCGCTAGATTTTTAATGGCTGTGGATTTTCCAGAACCGGGAATTCCAGCTGCGATAATTAAAACCCTCATCTTAACTCCAAAATATTTTCTTTTATTATAATAGAATTTCCCAAACTTTTCACAAAAATTTTCCAAAAACCCTTGACAGATAGTAGCTATCATCTTTTATAATTGCATTTTTATTTTTGGCTTTTGATTCGCAAAAGATTTTTAGATTCGCAATGATTCGCAAAATCTTTAGGATTCAAGCCAAAATTCCATATCAAAGGATACCAAATGACATTTTTACACAAAGTTTTTAGCCTAAAGGACGGCGAATTCAAACTCTTGGCACTTAGCTTTGCCTTTATTTTCGCGCTTTTTAGCTCATACTCTTTGCTACGCCCTGTGCGCGATGCTTTGGGCTTAAGCGGTGGCGAATCAAACCTAAAATGGCTATTTCTAGCGACATTTATCGCTTGTATCATCGCTTCATTCGCGCTTATGTGGCTATCTACGCGCGTCAAAAGGCGATTTTATATCGATTTTGTGCTAGTATTTTTCGGGCTAAATCTACTCGCATTTTACGGCGCAATGCGCGGGATTGCGAGTGATAGCACGGAGTTTATTTGGCTATGTCGAATCTTTTATGTGTGGGTTAGCGTGTTTAACCTTTTTACATTCTCAAGCGCGTGGAGTTTGCTTAGCGACATTTTCAGCAAGGAAGCAAGTCAGCGACTTTTTGGCATTATCGCCGCAGGGGCGAGTTTAGGCAGTATCGCAGGGGCGGCAAGTGTGAAGTTTTTAGTCGCCCATATCGGCACTAGCAACATTATCTTTGCCTCAATGATTTTACTAGGAATCGCACTCGTGCTAAAATACGCAATGATTGCGGAACTCTCACGCTTTGAATCGCCTCAATCTCTAGCGCGATTTGATAAAACAATCGGTGCGAAAAATCCATTCGTGGGCTTTAGCCTCATCATCAAATCCCGCTATTTACTCGCACTATGCGCGTTTGTGCTACTGCTTACTAGCGTTTCAACCTTTCTTTATATGGAACAAGCGCGAATCATAAAAGAGCTTTTCCCCACGCGAGAGGCGCGAGTGGCGGCGTTTGCCAATATCGACTTAATCGTGCAAAGCTCCGCACTCTTTATCCAAATCTTTCTAACCGCCAAAATCGCGCAGTTTTTTAAGCTAACCACAATGCTAGGCGCGTTAGGATTCATCATCGGCTTTGGATTCATAGTCCTCGCATTCACGCACCCAGCGTTTTTGCCATTTGTGATAGTGATGAGTTTGCGCCGAGTGGGCGAATACGCGCTAGTCAAACCAGCACGAGAAATGCTCTTTGTCCCGCTAAGTAGCGATGAAAAATACAAAGTCAAAAATTTCCTTGACGCCGTAGTCTATCGCGGTGGAGACGCTTTGAGCGCACAAGTAGAGGGCATTTTTGCAAGTATTGGCATAATGGTAGTATTGCTAGTAGGCGCAGGAATCAGCTTTGTATGGGGGATTTTAGGCGTCCTTTTAGGCAGGGAATATCAAAGGAAAAATGAATAAAGTGGAGTAAATTTTTATAAGATTTGGCTTCTTAAAGCCAAATCTACCTCACACGCAAAAATCATCTCTTTGTGGTTTTTAAATTCTGTCTTGCCCGTGCTAAATGCTTTGAAATCAAACTCGTATTTGTGTGTAGTGCCGAGTCTTTGCAAAATTTGGGTAATTTGTTCCTCATTCATTCTGGTATTGCTTCTAGGATTTGCTAAAATGGTGTTATTGTATGTAACGAGCAAAATTTTAGCGCATTTTGATAGATTTTCTATGAGATTCTCAAAGGCTTGTTTTGCCTCGCTTTTGCAGTATTTGCTTACATTTTCAGGCGTAGGCTTTTTTGCCACACCATAGAGTTTGGGTTTATCATTTTTGCTAAGCGTTTCAAGCAAATGATAAAATCTCGCATACTGCCTAGAATTATACGGCGGGTCTATAAAGGCTATGTCGATTTGGCGTTTTTGCTTGACAAAGTCTTGCACCAAAGCATTAGAATCCTCCCTAAAAATCTCACAATCACACGCCAAAGGCTCTATTAGCGCGAATCTAAATCTATCTTGCAAAGCCACATTTTTACGATACGCATCATAGTGCCCGACCGTATTTGCCACCCTATCGGTGCTATAAATAAGGCTTGAAAGCAAAATATAAAATTCTTTTTGCGTGATTGTGCCTAAGCGCAAAAGATTGTCTAAATCATCGCGGATATGCCCGATAATGCTCGAATCTGTGAGGCTAAAAAAGAGATTGCCAAAAGAGCGTGTGTAATAATTTGGTGGGATTTTATTTAAATGTAAATCATTATAGCCCTGCGCTATGCGTTGAAGTTTGGCAATGTCAAAAGATTGCTTACCAAAAAAGCCCTTATAAATCGCGTAATTTGCGTGCAAAAAGTCATTTATGATAAAGTGCGTAAAGCGTGGATTTTCTTCACTAGATTTTAGCCCATAATTTCGCATAAAGTATTCACTCACCACGCCCGTGCCTGCAAAGACATCAAAAAAACTTAGATTTTGTCTATCTTTTAGTGCTCTCAAATGCTTTAAAAAAACGCTATCTATATGGGCTAAAAGCCTTGTCTTTGCCCCTGTGTAGCGGCGCGATGAGAGTTTATACATTGCCAATCTTTAAAGAGTCTATGAAAGGCAAAATCTCATTTTCATACCACTTGCTACCCCAATCATTTTTGCTTTCAAAAAGCGTATGAAAATGTGGAATGAGGCTTTGATAGTTGCGCTTTGATTGCAAGATTTTGATAATCTCGCTTGTGCTAAGTGGCAAAATTTTCATTCCTTTGATAAATTTTGTTTCTTTTTCAAAATAACAATATATTCTGCTCCTAAAATCATTTAGCACATTTTTGTCTAAATACGGAGCGATAAAGATTCCAAAGGATTTTTCTTGCATTGTAGAATCTAGATTCAACAACAAATTTCCCAAATGTCTTGAAACACTTTCCATTTCTGCGCGTCTTTGATTTGTTTTTTCAGTAAGCGTTACTTCTATCATCAAAGCGTGATTGTCATAGCAAAATACAAAATCAGCCTCACCACCCACAGCGTGGCTTTTTGGCAAAAGATTTGAATCAAGGCTAAGCCCAGCTCCCAAAATCCTATCTAAATTTTCATCATCAATATAATGCCAAGCAATAGCGATGATATACTCAAAGATTGTAGGAATTGTAGCCTCTGTGGTTACTTTTTTGATAATTTTTTCATCATTTTTTCTATCCTCAAAAAGCCCTAAAATCTCAATGATTTCATCTTTTTTGAATTGTGAATCAATAAGATTTTTTAGCTTTTGCTTATCAGTTTTTTGCTTGTAGTTTGTCAAATCGCCTTGATTTGCAATGCCGTATTTTTCAAAAAACGCCTTAAATTCTTTGTCATTAAAATACTCACTCAATAAATCTTTTGAAACTTTATTTTTAGCGATTTTATCCAAAATCTCGTTATGCTTAGAATGTGCTAAAATCATCTTAAAGACGAGATTTAGGCTAACTTTATCCTTATCAAATTCAAAAACCCCAGATAGATTCAAATATCTGCGGTTCAAGTCGCAATAATCATCTAAATTTGCCTCTAAACGAGAGCGCGTAATCAAATCATAAAATCTTATGCCAAATGCTTTTAAATCCCCAGCGCAAACAAAATCATAGACTTCTTGTAGCTTTTCCTCTTTTTTGGTGGCTTGGCTAATATAGGGCAAATAAAGTTTTTTAAAATTTAAAAATTGGGATTCACATTGTGGCGAAAGTAGATTTTTAAGCATTTTGTTATCTTTGCTTTTTCGCAGTGGCAAAAAGATTTTTTCTAAAACACCTATAATGCTAATAGCTGTTGCATCGCCTTTTGCGGTTTTGAAATAATCTGTTTTAAATGAGCCTTTTTCTAAGTCGGCTAAAAAGTCATTTAAATTTGCAGAATCTGCAACCTTTATAAAAATTGTGCGATTTTTTATGCTATCTATAAAATCTTTTGTGGTTTTAAAGTTGTTGATTAAAGGCAAAAGTGCAAAAATATCCATACTTATTTCGCCCTCAAATTCTCTAAAAACTTCCAAGTATTTTTGCAATAAATTTGGCGATTTGGCAAAATTAAGCTGTGCTTTTAAGAAAAATAAAGACACCAAATCAATTTGCAAAAATTCATTGTTGATTTTATAGGCTTGATTTTTGATAAGTTCTAAAAGCTCGTAGCCTTGTGGTGTGATGACTTTTTCTTTTCTTTTGATGAGATTTAAATCCTCTAATGGTGCGGATTTTACTCTCGCATCCTTTGTGCCAAGTTGCGTTGTTTGATTTTTATTATCCAAAAGATTGTGTGTTTTTAAAAGCTCTAAATAGCGGATTTGTAGCTCTGAATCATTGCTCCAAATGTCATTTTCATCAGCATCTAAAAACAGCTCCTCAAATAAAATTAGCTGTGTCTCAAAGTTAAAAAGTAGATTTTTTACCCTCAAACTTGTATTGCCAAAATAATCATATTGCGTTTTCATTGTTCCGCCTTAAAATTCACAACTAGCACTTCTCTAGATTCTGCTCTTTTGGTTTGATAGTTGCAATTTTTGTAAGAAAAGTCCAAAAAATGCGTGTGGAATTTGGGATTAGATTTTAGCCAAGTAGCAAGGATTTTATGCTCCTTGCCTTTGTGAAAAAGCACATTTGAAAGCGCAAATCTCACTCCTCTAGAATCTAGAAAATTTATAAAATCTAGCAAATCTTTTTCATCACACTCACTCCACCCGCCATTTTCATTATATCCAGCGTTTGCAAGCAAATAAGGCGGGTCGATATACACAAGGCTTTGTCTGTCTAAAATCCCGCTATCAAGCTCCCTAAAATCCTTATTTTCTAGGCTTATATTTTTGCTTTGCATTGCTTGGATAAAGTTTTTTAGCTTTTGTTGCATTTTAGCATTAAAGTCTCTTTTGCCACAGGGCAAATTAAACTCGCCTTTGGAATTAAAGCGGATTTGGTTGTTAAAGGCATAAATAATTAGCACAAAAAGTTTTAGTGCGTCCTTGTCGCTATTGTAGGCGTTTTTTAAGCGCGAAAACCCAGCTTTATTGTAGCTTGATAGCCCTTTTGTGCTATCGCATTTATAAAATTTATAGCCAAATTTAGCCGAATCTGAAAGATGAAAATCTGCGATAATACGCTCAATTTGCCCCAAAAGCGATTGTATATTTTCGCGCTTTAGAAGCGATAAAATCTCTACTAATTCTTTGATTTTGTCATTCAAAATTATGTGCCCTGCGCTCACATTTATCCCCACACTTGCCCCACCGCAAAACAAATCCACCATTGTGCCAATGTCTTTTGGGAAAAGGGGCAAAATCTGTGGCAAAAGCCTAAATTTCGAGCCTGTGTAGTTAAGCGGACTTTGGATTAAGTCTTGTAATTTCGTCTTGTCTATTGCGTTGATGTAAATGTAGTCTATTTCATTTTTATAATTACTCACATAAATTTCACGCGAATCTTTTTTGATAGTATTGTCATTAAAGCTAATGTAATTACTCACAATGTCTTTGCAGTGATATTTTTGTGCGAATCGCTCTAACATTTCATTATGTCTGCCTTTGTGTGTCAGCAAATTTGTAAGCCCAAAGCGCACTCCTCTTGAATCTAGACTATCCAAAAACGCGTAAAATTCCATCTCTTTATCCGCATTCCACAGCTTATTATACTCGCTATCGCTGATAAGATACGGCGGGTCAAAGTAAATAAAATTACCCTTTTTTATCCCAAAGCGCGACAAAAACGCTTGATAATCATCGTTAAAAAATTCCATATCCTTGCCTTGCACAAAATCAAAATAATCATTTAGTGCATTAAACACATTGCTATTAAAATCCACATTGCCCACAGGCAGATTAAAATCGCCCTTTGCATTGAAGCGCAAAAAGCGATTAAAGCCATAAATCAGCAAAAGATAAAGTTTTGCAATGTCGCTTTTATCGGCATTAAAATCTGCCCTCATTTTAAGATACGCGCTTTTATTAAACCTCGCAAAATAAGTCTTTTTGTGGCTTTGGCGCAATTCTAATGGCGGGATAATGCCTAAAAGCGAACAAGAAAGATTATAAGATTTTATAAGACTAAAAAGATTGTAAAAAAAGCCCTCTTTATTCTGTGCATAATTTTGCAAAAGTGTATGTAATGAAATGAGATTAGAATCAATGTCATTTAACTTATAACGCCTTGCTTTGACATTTAAAAACGAGCTACCACCGCCACAAAAAGGCTCAAAATAACATTCAATATCTTTTGGAAAAAGGCTTTTTAATTGCGCCATAAGTTTATACTTATCACCGACATAAAAAAGTGGCGAACGCAGGGGCTTATACTGATTTGCATACTTGTTGGACATTTTTTGCAAAATCGTGGGCGAAACCACCGCGTGAGTGGATTTTAAAGCGACATTACTAAAACCCTCGCAATAATGCTGATATTCTTGCAAAATATGTTGCTTATCTGTTAGCATTTATAGATTCCTTGCTAATTCCTTATATTTTTTAGTGATTCTAGCTCGGTGCTTAGTTTTTCCAAACGCGCATTTGTGTCATTTAGCGCGTTGCGGTTTGAATCCACCAAATTTTGCGGGGCGTTTTTGATGAAATTTTCGTTATTTAGCATTGATTCTAATTTTGCCTTTTCATTTTGTGCCTTTGATATTTTTGCTTCTAGCTTTTTGATTAAAGCGTCCAAATCCACCGAATCGGCGGGAATATAAACTTCGCAATGCTCCCCAATCTCAAAGATACAATGTTGCATTTTGGATTCCACAAAATCAATTTTCTCGCATTTTGCAAGTTTTTTGATGAAAATCTCTGCGATATTTTTGTCCTGCAAATCCGCCTTGATAAAAGCCTGTGGGACGGATTTATTTGCCAAGTCGATATTTGTTTTTGCCCGTCTAATGGTGGTTATAATGTCCCGCACTATCTCAAAGTCGCTTTCTGGCGTGAGATTCGCATTAAATGCGGGGAATTTTTCTACCATAATAGAGGGCGAATCCTCAATGCTACTCCCGCGCAAACTCTGCCACACAAACTCGCTGACAAAGGGCATAAATGGGTGTAGCA